>WGFS01000227.1 GCA_015492115.1 Aquificaceae bacterium | reverse complement strand
CATAAGGACCGCCTACGGCGGTGGCTCTGAACTGAGCTACTTCGCTGGCTGTGGTATAGTCTGGGACTCTGATCCCGAGAGGGAGTGGAAGGAACTTCTGCTCAAAACGAGGGCGTTTTGGAGTATTGCTTGATCGTATGACCATATGGTATTAACTTAACCTCATAGCGGTGGTGAAGAAGACTATATCAATTCCGGAGGAGCTCTACCTGCAGGCTATATCTGAAGGTAGGAAGTTCAGCGAGGTGGTGAGAGAAGCTATAGAGGAGTACCTGAAGGATAGGAAGAGGAGGAAAGCGCTCAAGCTGTGGGGGAAGCTCAGGGACTGGGAAGTTGGCGATGGAAGAGAGTTCGTCGGTAGTATGAGGAAGGAGCAGATAGAAGCTCAAGAAGAAAGAGAAAAATGGCTGAATACATAGTTGACACGGACGTCTGCATTGACTTCCTGAGGGGAGCGGACTATACGAAAGACCTATTCCAACAACTCTTTGAAGGAGACCTATTCATAAGCGTGCTGAGTGTTTACGAACTTCACAAAGGTGCTTACACAGATAAACAGAGGCGTGTTATAAGGGATTTCATCAGCGCCCTTGAGGTCATCTACCTTGATGAGGGGATAATTGAAAAAGGGGCGGAGTTTTACAGGAAGTACAGGAAGAAGGGTATAACCCTGAGCGATATAGACTGCCTAATAATGGCAACGGCAAAGGAGAAGGAACTTTTGATAGTTACAAGGAATGTAAAATACTACCCAGATACTAACCTGCTCTCTGAATTCTCAAGAGGCTTGCTCAAGAGCTGAATTATCACTATCCATAGAGGGATATCTTCGTTTCCTTCCTCTCCATGTAGCCCTTCCTGAGCTTGTAGCCCTCTTCCGGATAGAGCCCGTAGAAGAGGTTCTGGACGTGGTTGCCCTCAACGAAGAAGCTCCACCTTTCTAATGCGCTTCCCACAAGGACAAATATGTAGGTGAGACCAAGTATCCAGTGGTTGACGGTTCCAGTTATCCATGCGTAGAGCACCAGGAAGAGAGGTACGATAAAGGTCAGCAGGTACGCGATGGGTATCACCGTAGAGAGCATCTCCTTTCCCTTTCTGTAGTAGAACTCTTCCGTGCAGTAGTTGTCGGTTGTTGAGCCCGTGTCCACGACCCTTATGGGTCTGTTGTGGGGCAGGTTGAGAGCCTCGTTCATGGTGGGACGCTTGAGGTAGAACTGCCTTATGTTGAAGGCGAGTCTGAACCCAAAGGCTAAGACCAGAAACAGGAATGACAGGAATATGAATGTCCCCAGGTAGGGTAGTCTGTAAAGATACGAGAAGTATGCCATGAGAGTTGAGCCGAGCATGAGATACATGAGGAGATAGTAGATCACGGTTACGGAGGAGTTCCACTCAAGAACGAACCTGTTTGATGCGTATATCATGGCGGTTGAGAACCCGCTCAGTACTCCAAGGACAAAGGTGAGTATGCCGAAGAAGTGCTCAAACAAGGGGTTTGCCCCCAGCTGGTTGAGTATCAGGTAAACGAGGAGTGAAAAACCGTAGGCTCCGCTGAAGACAGCCTCCCTTGAGAGCCAGGAGGTTCTGAACCTCTTTATAGCCTTCCATGCCCTGAGCTTGTGTCCAAGGTGGAATGAGGCTCCAAAGGCTCCGAGCCCTATGAGTATGAGCTCAAGTATTCCGAGCTTGAGTATGACCTCCTCGGGCAGTCCCTGTCCTTTCCCGAAGAGCTTTAAGAACTCTATAGAGTACATGAAGATGAAGAGACCTATGGAAGTTCCCGCTGTAAGGAAGAAGAATATGAGAGATATCGGCGGATGCATTACACGACCTCCTCCACCTGCTTTTCTTCAGGTAGCTGGGTTTTATTGGAAACGTGATGTCTCTTCATAACCTCAAGGAAGAGGGGGTTGTCGGGCTTGAGTATGTGCTTCTCAAACTCCTCAAGGTTAACCCTGGTCTCTATCCTCGGGAGGTAGTGGTTGCCGGGGTTGGTTCCCATATCCGGGAAGAGGACGAAGCCGTTCCTCTCCTCTATCACCCTGTAAACCTCGCTCTCGGGGTCTTCTATGTCTCCGAAGAACCTCGCCCTTGCGGGACAGGTGAGAACGCAGGCGGGTTTCCTGTGCTCGGGCGGGAGGGACTCATCGTAGATCCTGTCTATACAGAGGGTGCACTTCTTCATCACCTTGTCAGCCTCGTCAAACTCCCTGCATCCGTAAGGACAGCTCCAGGAGCAGAGCTTACAGCCTATGCAGTCATCGTAATTTACGAGAACTATGCCGTCCTGCTCCCTCTTGTAGCTCGCCCCGGTAGGACACACGGGGACACAGGGTGCATCCTGACAGTGGAGACAGGACTTGGGAAGGTGGAATACCTGTGTGTTTGGGAACTCGCCGGTCTCGTAGGTCATTATCCGGTTGTACCAGACACCCTCCGGGCGTGCTCCGTAGGGGTCAAAGTCAGAGAGGGGTCCGAACGCAGCCTGAGTGTTCCACTCCTTGCAGTTGGTCGCACAGGCATGACACCCAACGCAGGTGTTCAGATCTATAACAAGTGCAAACTGTGCCATCACAGCACCTCCTTAGGGCTTGTACCTCATAACGTCAACCCACCTCTCCTTTATGTAAGGTAGAGGTTCCACCCTGAACTCGGGATAGGTCTCCGGTGTCTGATCTTCCGCCCTGTAAACCTTAACCCTTGTATCAAACCACGCGAGGTGACCCGTCACGGGGTCTCCGTAGAAGACCTCTCTCCCGCCGAGCTTTATTGAGTGTGGTATGACGTGGTTCAGCAGAAATCCTTCATGCCCCTCATCAGCCTCTGGCTTGAGTCCCCAGGCTCCCTGCATCTTACCTATGGCGTTCCAGGTCCACACGGAGTTTGGTTCTGTCGCCTCCGTGAGGAAAACCTGACACTTCACCCTTCCTACCCTTGATTCAACCCATACCCAGTCAAGGTGCTTTATGCCGAGCTTCTCTGCAGTCTTTGGGTTCATGTAGAGAAAGTTCCTTGAGGATATCTGTCTGAGCCACACGTTCTGGGAGTCCCAGGAGTGGTACATCCACTGGGGACGGGCTGTGAAGGCGTAGAGGGGATACTCCTCACCGCTGACCTCTTCCTCAAAGGGTGGATACCAGAAGGGGAGTGGGTCAAAGTACTTGGTAAGTCTGTCCCTTATAACGGGATCGTTGGGTGGCTGGTTCTCGCCCTCCCATAACCCCTGTCCTGCGAGTCTGAATGTCTGAAGAGACTCAACGTAGAAGTTCATCATGATCGGGTCCGTCTTCTTAACGAAGCCCACGCTCTTAGCCCACTCAAGGTAATCCTTGTTGATGTGTCTGAAGTACCTCATGTGTTTGGGGAGCCTGTAGTAGAAGAAACCCTTGTTCTTTGTGTACATCTCCAGCTGTTTGGGGTTTGGCTCCCCTACGAAGTGTTTGTCTCCGTTCTTACCTCTCCAGCCTGCGAGGGCTCCCACACCGGGTCTTGGTTGCCAGTTTATAAGGAAGTCTTTGAAGTCCTTGTATTTGGGTGTTCCGTCCTCGTTCACGAAGCCGGGGAGCTTGAGCCTTGTTCCTATCTCAACCATCACGTCTCCCCAGGGACGGACGTCAAGACCCTGATCCTTGGGGTCAACCACTGGTTGACGGAGAGCATCCACAGGACCGAAGGCGACCGATGGCGGTCTATCCAATAGAGACAGGGCGAACCACTGCTCCAGGTAAGTTGCGTCCGGGAAGACGAGATCGGAGTATGCTACCTGTTCGCTGTAGAAGGCGTCTATGGTAATGATCCTGGGGATTACGTAGTTACCCGCTGCATCCTTGGCGGTGAGAGCTTCAATTATGTAGGGTATGTTCTGGGAAGAGTTCCATGCCATGTTTGCCATGTAGATCATGAGCACCTCTATGTCGTAAGGGTCTCTCTGGTAGGCAGCGGGTATGACATTCTGTATGCATCCGTGGGCCGCTATGGGAAACTCCCAGCTGTAAGCTCTATCCAGTCTCAACGGATTTCCGTTCTCATCCACAAGGAGGTCATCCGGATTTTGAGGAAGTCCAAGGTGCGGACCCTTTAGAGGCTCTCCGTATTTGAGTTCGTCAAGGGATCTTATCCTGTAAGGTTTTGGGAGGTCCTCTATATGTTTTGGATAAGGAGGTTTTGCCAGATGTCCTCCGGGGGCTTCAATACATCCTAAGAGCATCTTCAGAAGGAAAACCGCCCTTGCGGTCTGGAAACCGTTGGAACGACTCGCTATGCCCCTCATTATGTGGAAGGAGACCGGTCTTCCCTTCATCGTCTTGTGCTTTCTTCCCCAAACGTCAGTCCACTCAACGGGTAGTTCAAGAGGGTCGTAGAGGGCTATCACGCCCATCTCCTTGGCTATCCTCTCTATGTCTTTGGCGGGAATCCCCGTTATCTTCTCCACCTTTTCGGGAGAGTAGTCTCTCACAAGCCTCTCCGCGAATATGTCAAAGGCGGGTCTTACCCTTAAGCCTTCGGGAGTCTCAAACTCACCCACAAAGGCTGGGTCAAGGTCATCGGGGACTATCCTGTCCGCAGGCTGGAAACTCTTGGACTTTTTGTCATAGACCACGGGTTTTCCTTCCTCGTTCCTGTAAAAGAGTCCGTCTTTAGAGGTTCCCGGTGCCTGTATAACGAGCCAGCTCGCGTTAGTCTGTTCCTTGAGGAAAGTCCAGTCTATGAGGTTGTACTTGAAGAGGACGTGCATGAGTCCCATAACGAAGGCGCCGTCCGTTCCGGGCTTCACAGGGACCCACTCGTCCGCTATGGCTCCGTAAGACCACCTCACAGGGTTTACGAAGACGAGCTTACCTCCTCTCCTCTTCATCTCCTGAATACCCAGCTTGAAGGGGTTGGAGGCGTGGTCTTCCGCGACCCCTATCATCATGAAGTACTTGGTGTTCTCAAAGTCCGGGTCTCCGAACTCCCAGAAGGAGTAACCGGTAGAGAGAAGTCCCGCGGTTGCAACGTTAACGGAGCAGAAACCTCCGTGGGCAGCCCAGTTTATAGTTCCAAGCTGTTGGGCGAACCATCCGTTTATAGCCTGCATCTGATCTCTTCCGGTGAAGAAAGCTACCTTTGCAGGGTTCTTCTTCATCGCCTCCTCTATCCACCTGACCGCTATATCTATAGCCTCGTCCCACTCTATCTCCTTGAACTGACCTGAGCCTCTTGGTCCAGTCCTGAGTAAAGGTTTCCTTAACCTCGCGGGGGAGTACTCCTTCATTATCCCGGAGGAGCCTTTGGCACACAGGACTCCTTTATTCAAAGGGTGGTCATCATTTCCCTTTATGTAAGTAACCTTGTTGTTTCTTACGTAAACCTCTATCCCGCACCTGCAGGCGCACATGTAACAGGTGCTGTAATACTTCCTCTCGTAGAAGCTACCACCTATCTCCATGATGTTGCCTCCTTGGGCACACTTTATCTAAAAGGATAATCTTTAGCCTAAAGTCTTGATAGCATTTTTACTTAAAGCTTCATAAGCTCTCCTTATGAGGTTTATAAGGACAGGCTTATCAGATCACCTCAACCCAGACACCTTTTAGGTAAAGGGTGTTGGGCATCTGAAGTATCCAGGGGTGGTCTTTATCCTGAAAGGTCTTCGCGATCACCCTTACCTGTCTCCTGACGTCGTAAGAGGCTTTGGTGAGCACTTCAAGGAGGTGCTGTTCAGTTATGTGGAAGGAGCAGGAGAAGATCGCGAGATAACCACCGGATTTTGTAAGCTTTAACCCCCTCACACAGAGTTCCTTGTATCCTCTCAGGGCGTTGGGAACAGCGTGTCTGTTCTTTGCGAAGGAGGGAGGGTCTATAACCACCACATCAAACTTCTCTCCCATCGTGTCAAGCTCTTTAAGGTAGTCAAAGGCGTTCTTGTTCACCCACCTTATCCCCGACAGTCCGTTTAACTCCTCGTTCTTTCTTCCAACCTCAAGGGCGAGCTCAGAGAGGTCAACCGCTATCACCTCTTCAGCTCCCATCTTCTTCATGTTTAGAGCAAAACCTCCGGTATGGCAGAATACATCCAGACACCTGTCTCCCGGCTCCACAAGATTCCTGACGAAGCTCCTGCTGTTCCTCTGATCAAGGAAGAAGCCCGTTTTCTGCCCCTGAGGTATGTTTATAACGTACTTGAGGTCATGCTCCCATATGATCACCTCCTCTGGGACACTGCCGTAAACCGTTCCTTCTTCAACCTCAATACCTTCAACCTTACGGGCTGTAAGGTTCGCCTTCTCGTATATGCCCTTTGGTCTGAGGATCTCTAAGAGTGCATCCACAACCGTTTCCCTGAACATACTCATTCCAAAGGTTGTGAACTCAATAACAACGTACTCGCCATACACGTCCACTATGAGTCCCGGGAGCAGATCTCCCTCTGAATGGACGAGCCTGAAGGCATTGCTGTTTATGTAAAGCCTCTTGCGATAGTTGTATGCCTGTAGTAGCCTTCTCTTTATCAGCTCGGGTGTTACAGGTTCGGTCTTATCAAAGGAGAGTATCCTTACCGCTATGCTGACTTCGGGGTTTATGTAGCCGTAGCCCAGGAATTTGCCCCCAAAGTCTCTGACTACAACGAGCTCGCCCTTCTTTGGCTTCCTTGAGTAGGAGGCTATCTCCGGTCTGTATATCCAGGGGAAGAACCCCCTTATCTTGTCCTCAATACCTGGCTTTACCCTTATCTGAAGCATTCAATTATATTTAGTTTATACTTCTCTCTGAAAATGGGGATATTTGATAAGCTCTTCAAGAAGAAGAGAGAAGAGGAGAATTTGTGGACTAAGTGTCCTGAGTGTAAAACGCTTCTTTACGTACCAGACCTTAAGAGAAACTACAAGGTTTGCCCCAAGTGCGAGTATCACTTCCCTCTCTCCGCTGCGGAGAGGGTTGAGTTCCTTCTGGACGATACAGGTGCTGAGAAGCTCTTTGAGGAGGTTCTGCCCACCGATCCCCTGAGGTTCAAAGATACCAAACCTTACAGGGACAGACTTAAAAAGGCTCAGGAACAGACAGGTCTCACCGAGGCTCTCGTTGTGGTTAAAGGCTTCATGGAGAGCAGGAGGGTCATACTGGCGTCAATGGACTTCGGATTCATAGGTGGGAGTATGGGGTCTGTCGTCGGGGAGAGGTTCTTCAGGGCATGCGAGCTCGCTGTGGAGGAGGAGATACCCCTCATAGCTGTCACCTGTTCCGGTGGGGCGAGGATGCAGGAGGGCATTCTCTCCCTCATGCAGATGGCAAAGACCACCCTCGGTGTTGGTATGCTGAAGGAAAAGGGTATCCCTTACATAACAGTGCTGGCAAACCCAACTACCGGTGGTGTAGCTGCCAGCTTCGCCTTTCTGGGGGACATAATAATTGCGGAGCCAAAGGCTCTTATAGGCTTTGCAGGTCCCAGGGTGATAGAGCAGACTATAAAGCAGAAGCTTCCGGAGGGATTCCAGCGTTCCGAGTTTCTCCTTGAAAAGGGTATGATTGACATGGTCGTTTCAAGAAGGAATATGAAGAGGACGCTGGCAAACCTTCTTGAACTCACCTACTACGCGGAGAGATGTTACAGGAGTTGAATTTTCCCACTGAGAGCTACCCTTTCCCTCTGTGGGAGGGTATTTTAAGGATACTCCTCTCCATGCTCTTTGGTGCTGTTATAGGTCTTGAGAGGGAACGCAGGAAACAGCCCGCGGGTTTCAGAACCCACGCTGTCCTTGCGGTAGGCTCTGCCCTCCTGAGCATCGTCTCTATATACATTCCCAGCGTTTACGGAGCGGGCGTTAACGTTGACCCCTCAAGGATAGCCTCACAGGTTGTGAGCGGTATAGGTTTCCTTGGAGCGGGAGCTATTCTCAGGATGGGGGTTTCAGTCAAGGGGCTAACCACCGCGGCGAGTCTATGGACAACAGCCGGGATAGGTCTTGCGGTCGGCGCGGGCATGTACGTTCTCTCCCTCTTCTCAACCCTCGTCCTCCTCATAGTTCTGAGCCTCATGAGTAAGTTTGAGAAGGAGTTCCTTTCCAAGGGTGTGAGGGTGGTTAGGGTTGTTGTGGAAGACAGCTCCAAGGTTCTTGAGGAAGTTGAGAGGGTACTTGAGGAGGGAAACGTACTTAGGCTCAGGAGAGGGGAAGGTCAGGTTGAACTTTACTTTGAGGTTCCCTACGAAGAACAGGAGCTCAGGGAGAAGCTCAGAGATATGATGAGAACCCCGGGTGTTGTATCCGTTGAGATCACATGATTGTATCCTTCCTGTTGCAGAACTCCATGGCGGACTGAGGGGACAGCTCTATGCTCCTGAGTACGCACTCCGCAGACTTCTTTATGACCGCCCGTGCGAGCTCCTCCTCTTCCTTTGAGAAGGGAGACAGGACGTACTTAACCACATCCTTTTTATTTTTAGGTCGTCCTATACCTATCTTCAGTCGCGGGAACCTTTCGGTCTTTATGTTCTTTATTATGGACTCAACCCCTCTGTGCCCACCTGAGCTTCCCTCCAGCCTGAGTCTTGTCATCCCGAGGGGGAGGTCAAGGTCGTCGTAGATCACGAGCATCTCCTCAGGTCTGATACTGTAATCCTCAAGAAGGTTCACCACCGCCAGTCCTGAGTTGTTCATGTAGGTCTGGGGTTTCGCAAGCAATACCTCTCTTCCCGCTATTTTAGTCCTGTACACGTGGGAGAGGGCTTCTTCTTTGTAATTCTTCAGTTTTAGCCTTCTGACGAGCTCATCTATCACCATGAACCCGACGTTATGTCGGGTGTTCTCGTACTCCTTTCCAGGGTTTCCAAGCCCTACTACGAGTCTTATCATTCAGCGGTTTGCTCTTCCTCCGCCTCCTCCGTCACCTCCTCTTCAACCTCGGGCTCTGCAACGACCGCAACGGTTTCCTCGGGGTTGTCCAGGATGATACATCCCTCAGGAGGTGTTATGTCTCTAACGTGTAGAGCTTCCCCAAGTCCAAGTCCGCTCACATCCACAACTATCTTGTCAGGCAGGTTTACAGGTCTCGCTTTAACTGTGAAGGAGTGCATTATGGCCTCAAAGGTTCCTCCAAGCTCAACGCCTGCAGGCGTTCCCGTGAACTCTATCGGAACCTCAACCTCTATCTCCGTGACGTTGGCGAGGTCGTAGAGGTCTATGTGTATGGGATTGTCGCCCAGCCAGCCGAACTGTATGTCTTTGAGTATGCACACCCTTTTATCACCGTTCAATTCAGCCTCTATGAGGAATGTCTCTCCGTGGGGCAGGGAGAGGAATTCCTTTCCCTCTATCCAAGCGTGAACGTTGCTTACGCCTTTTCCGTATATCTCCACAGGTATGAAACCTTCCCTTCTCATCCTCTTTGTCTCACTCTTCCTGCCGGGAACCCTCTCCTTCAGCTTCACACTCACCCTTTTCATGGAAATCCTCCTTAGCTGTATGCGGAATTCAAAATTATACCATTATAATAGTTGTAAGTCCATGGTAAAGATATACGTAGCGAGACAGCCTATCCTGGACAGGGAAGGCAAGATATTTGCCTACGAGCTTCTCTTCAGGTCGGGTTTCAAGAATCGGGCTGATATAGGGGAAAATGAAGGGGTAAGGGCTACCGCTAAGGTTATAGAGAGCGTGGTTAGCTCCGTAAGCTTTTCCAGGATAATAAGGGACAAGAAAGGTTTTATAAACATAGATGAGACGAGTGAGATCCTGAGCATAGTTGAGCTTCTACCCCCGGAGAGGATAGGCTTTGAGATCCTTGAGACAGCGGTTCTCAGTCAGGACTTTCTGGATACTCTCACAGAGCTCAAGGAGCTCGGATACGAGCTGTCTCTGGACGACCTTATATATTCCGAGGAGTTCATCCCCTACCTGAAGCTCGTGGATTACGTAAAGATAGACGTTCTTGAACACAGCCTGGAGGACGTGGAGAGGATCATTCAGGAGGTTAGGGATTACGATGTCAGGCTGATAGCCGAGAAGGTGGAGACCTACGAGACCTTTAAGGTCTGCAGAGAACTCGGTTTCCACTACTTTCAGGGCTTCTTCTTCCAGGAGCCCAGGGTCATAGTCTCCAAAACGGTAGAGCCAGCCTACGCTGCCCTTGTTCATCTCTACAACATGGTCTCTGAGGAGAGGGAGATCAAGGACATAGAGAAGGTCTTCAAGAAGTTCTCCGAACTCTCCGTAAAGCTACTCCAGTTCATAAACTCAGCCTACTACTCCCTGAGACAGCCGGTAAAGTCCATAAGACACGCTGTTCTCATGCTGGGGTACAGAAACCTTCTCAAGTGGATTCTTCTCTTGATGTACTCCGTGAGGAGCGAGGATTTCACCTCAGACCCGCTCTTTGAGGAGGCTTCCGTGAGAGGTTTCTTTATGGAACGTCTTGCGAACTTCCTCTACGGTGATAAGGAGACCTCGGAGCAGGCTTTCATTACCGGTGTTCTTTCTCTTATAGACGTTCTCCTCGGTCTTCCTATGGGGGAAGCTGTCAGGCACCTCTCCCTTGAAGAGGAGATACAGACAGCCCTGATAAGCAGAAGGGGCAAGCTGGGTGGGATGCTCAGCCTCGTTGAGAGTGTCCAGAGGGGGCACCTGGAGAATATGGAAAAGCTACTTGCAACTTACGGTGATAGACTCACGCTGGATAAACTCTTACAGCTTCAGGTGGAGGCTGTTGAGGAGTATGCGAAGATAGAGTTTTAGGCGAAGAGAGAGCTGACCGATTCCTCCTCATGTATCCTCTTTATCGCTTCACCGAGAAGGGGAGCGACTGAAACTATCTTTAGCTTGTTGAAGAGCTTGTCACCTATGGGTATGGTGTTGGTTATTATCACCTGCTCTATGGGAGAGTTTGTGAGCCGTTCAACCGCAGGACCAGAGAGAACCCCGTGGGTCGCGCAGGCTAAGACCCTCTTGGCACCCCTGTTTATGAGCATGTTCGCGGCAGCGACCATGGTTCCCGCTGTATCTATCAGGTCGTCTATTATTATCGCCTCCTTGCCCTCTATATCGCCAACCACATCAAGGACTTCAGCCTTGTTAGGTTCGGGTCTCCTCTTGTAGATTATCGCTATCCCACAGCCCAGCCTGTTCGCGAGCTGACGAGCCCTCTCAACACCGCCTGCGTCAGGAGAAACAACTATAGGATTCTCAAGTATAAGGTTCTTCTTTATGTAGTCGTAAAGGACGGGGAGGGCTGAAAGGTGGTCAACGGGTATACCAAAGAAGCCCTGTATCTGGGGGGAGTGGAGGTCTATGGTAACGACCCTGTTTGCACCTGCGACCGTTATCAGGTCTGCCAGGAGCCTTGCGCTCACCGGAGTCCTCGGTTTGTCCTGTCTGTCCTGCCTGGCGTAGGCGAAATAAGGTATGACCGCGGTTATCCTTCCCGCGGAGGAGCGCTTGAGGGCGTCTATTATTAGGAGAAGCTCCATTATGTGCTGGTTGGCAGGGTTTGAAAGAGACTGGAACACGTAAACGTCCGCTCCCCTTATTGACTCGTTTATCTGTACCCTGACCTCTCCATCGCTGAACTTGGTCACGAGCATATCGGATATATGAACGTTGAGGTACTGTGCTACCTCCTCAACTATAGCCCTGTTTGCTGTTCCCGTAAGTATCTTCAGAGGTCTGTTCATGCTTTTTCAAAGTGGCTGGGGTGCCTGGACTCGAACCAGGAACCCCCGGATCCAAAGTCCGGTGCTCTGCCAGTTGAGCTACACCCCAAGCCTGCTCTTAGTTTTGAGAACCTTCCACCCTCTGAGCTTCGCTCCAACCTCCAGCTCCGGGGTAGGTTCACCTATATAGAATACAGCAGAACCGCTTCCGCTGACAAGGGCTTTAAAACCGAGGTGCTCTAAAAAGCGTAGAGCTTCACCTATCTCCGGATAAACCCTGCATGCGACCTCTCCGAGTTTGTTCTCAAGGAGCTCGTACCTGCCCTCCTCTACGAAGGAGACCACCTCTTCCGGACTTACCTCCGGTGTTAGGTCTTCCTCCCTTACGTTAGAGTAAACCTCTCTGGTTGATGCCTTCACTGAGGGTATGAGGATCGTTATGGGGAGTTCCGGGTGTCCTATCTCCTTCAGAACCTCTCCCCTGCCCGTGCCGAGCTGGGTTCCTCCCCTGAAGAAGAAAGGTGCATCCGAGGACACCGTTCCCGCTATCTCCATAAGCTCCTCTTCACTGAGGAGCTCACCCATCAGCCTGTTCACCTCTTTCAGTACGACCGCAACGTTTGAGCTACCCCCTCCAAGACCGGAGCCCTCGGGTATCCTCTTGTTTATGAAGATGGAGAACTCAACCTCCCTTCCCGTCCTCCTCTGAAACTCGGCGAGGGCTCTGTAAACGAGGTTCTCCTCCATGGGAATTCCAGAGCTCGTTTCAACCCTCAGGGGTCCCTCGCCTATGACTATCTCATCGGAGAGGTCTATCTCGTGAAAGAGGGTGATTATGTTGTGGTATCCGTCTCCTCTCTTCCCAAGAATCCACAGTCCGAGGTTCACCTTTGCGGGTGAGAGGATCTTTGAGAGAACCTTCACATTAAAAACTCTAATACAGAGACCTGTCGGGGGCAAGGATACGAGCATGGAGGACTTTGGATTTGAAGATAGCTAACAGGGTCTGGTATTATTTTTAAGCTGGGGGAAAGAGGGAACGGGAGGTAGAGATATGACCCATGTGAAGGAGGTCATAAGGGAGGTTTCTCTTCAGCTACCTACGCTCTCCACAGGCTCAACCGACACGGAGGTTGTCAGGGAGCTGAACTACAGACTGCGTAAAGTTACCGAAAATCTTATAGCCCTTTCCAGCGGTGATGATACCCTCCTGAACAGAGCTGTTAACCTTTACCTGCGTCTGGGAGACAACTATCAGCTTCTGAACATGAGTCCAGAGATAGCTGTTAAAAATCTGAGCGACGCTGTGGAAGAGCTGATGGAGATGGTGGAAGAGCTCTGCCTTCAAAGGAGCGATTAAAAACTCAGCCCTTAAGAAGTTATAATCATTCCTATGGAATACGAGGCGGTAATAGGTCTTGAGATACACGTCCAGATGGATACCCAGACCAAGCTCTTCTGTTCCTGCAAGGTTGAGTTCGGTGCTGAGCCAAACACCAATGTGTGTCCCATCTGCCTTGGCATGCCCGGCTCTCTTCCGGTGCTGAACAGAAAGGCTGTTGAGTATGCGGTTAGGGCTTCCCTCGCCCTTAACTGTGAGGTTCATATCGAGTCCATCTTTGCAAGGAAGAACTACTTCTACCCCGACCTGCCCAAGGGTTATCAGATATCCCAGTACGAGAAGCCCATAGCGACGAACGGATACCTTGAGTTTGAGCTCCCCGATGGAACGGAGAGGAGGGTAAGGATAAGGAGGCTCCACATGGAGGAGGACGCGGGCAAGAACATACACGAGGGTTCAAAGAGCTACGTTGACCTCAACAGAGCCGGGACACCGCTGATGGAGATAGTCACCGAGCCCGACCTCAGAACTCCGGAGGAGGCAAGGGTATTCCTTGAGAACCTCAGGAACATAATGCGTTACATAGGCGTCTCCAGGGCTGACATGGAGAAGGGACAGCTCCGCTGTGATATAAACGTTTCCATAAGACCAAAGGGCTCCCAGGAGCTCGGAACGAGGACCGAGATAAAGAACGTGAACTCTTTCAGGTTCGTCCAGAAGGCCCTTGAGTACGAGATAGAGCGTCAGATAAAGCTCGTTTCCGAAGGCGGAAAGGTGGAGCAGGAGACGAGAACCTTTGATCCAGCGACCGGTAAGACCTTTACCATGAGAACCAAGGAGGAGGCTGAGGACTACCGCTACTTCCCAGACCCCGATCTGCTCCCCCTGAAGCTGGAAGAGAGCTGGATAGAGGAGATAAGGAGCACCATGCCCGAGCTTCCCCACCAGAGGCTTGAGAGACTCCTGTCCCATTACGGTATAAGCGAGTATGAAGCCAAGATATTCGTCCAGAACAAGGATCTCGGGGACTTCTTTGAGACCGCTGTATCCCACCTGAACGAGCCAAAGCTCATAGCCAACTGGCTCATGAATGACCTCCTCGGTCTTCTCAACGAGAAGCAGATACCCCTTGAAGAGTCGCCCGTATCTCCCGAAGGACTCGCCGAGCTCGTAAAACTCATAAAGGAGAACGTCATATCCACGAAGATAGGCAAGGAAGTTATAAAGGAGATGGTGGAGACAGGGAAGAGTGCCAGTCAGATAGTTGAGGAGAAGGGACTCAAGCAGATAACCGACGAGTCCGCGATAAGGCAGATAGTTGAGGAAGTGGTCGCCCAGTTCCCAGAGGAGGCGGATAGATACAGGCAGGGTGAGGAGAAGCTGATCGGTTTCTTCGTCGGGCAGGTCATGAAGGCAACCAAAGGGAAGGCAAATCCCAAGCTGGTAAACCAGCTCCTCAGAGAGGTGTTGAAGGGATGAAGATCGCTATAGGTTCTGACCATGCGGGCTTTCCTCTGAAGGAGAGGATAAAGGAGTTTCTCGTGGAGAAGGGTCATGAGGTTATAGACTTCGGGACCACGTCCAGGGAGTCAACCCACTACCCCCTCTTTGCCAAGGATGTGTCCCTCGCAGTCCAGAGCGGAGAGGCTGAAAGGGGAATACTGGTGTGTGGTACGGGCATAGGGATGTCCATAACGGCCAACAAGTTCAGGGGGGTGCGCGCTGCACTCTGCTGTAACGAGTACATGGCACGCATGAGCAGGCTTCACAACGATGCAAATGTCCTCTGCCTCGGAGACAGAGTTCTCGGCGAAGACCTTGCCCTCGCCATAGTTGATGTGTGGCTTGAAACACCCTTTGAGGGAGGGAGACACGCCAAGCGCGTTGAGCTCATAGCGGAGATAGAGAAAGAGCACCTCTGATATGGAGCGTCTCGGCAAGCTCTATCCCGATCCAGTTCTGCTCTTTGCTGTAATACTCCTCTTCCTCATGGGATTCCTGTCCATTCTGAGCGTGGAAGTTATGCCCCATATCTTCTACGACCTGGGCCTTCAACACTTCAGGAGACCCTTTTTCTTCCTGATATCCTTTGCCTTTGGTATCCTCGTTATGTCCTTCATATCCTATGCCCTCAATTACAAGAAGCTGAACAATCAGAGGGTTGTTTACTTTCTCGTGGGTATCTCTCTCTTACTCCTCTTCGTTGTGGTTCTCAAGAAGCTGATCCTCGGAAAGCCCGTGGAGAGGTGGCTCATAGGCACCAGCGTCCAGCCCTCCGAGTTCTCAAAGGTCGTCATAGTGATCTTCATAGCCTACTACGTAGCCAGAAAGGGTGCCATAGACAGGCTCAGGTTCTTCGGCTGGGCTATATTCGTAGTTGTCGCTCACGCTGTATTCCTCTTCCTGCAACCCGACAAGGGCATGGCTCTCTTCATACTCCTCATAGCGTGGGGTATGCTCTGGATGGGGGGCACCTCTCCGAGGATATACATGCCTGTCGGTGGTCTCTTCGTCCTGTTCGCTGTCTTCATGCTCTTCTTTGGAGGGGACTACGTCCACAGGAGGTTTATGGCGTGGCAGAACCCCATTGAGGACTCCTTCGGGACGGGCTATCAGGTCATCCAGTCTCTCCTCGCCTTCATGAACGGAGGTCTTCTGGGGCAGGGTTTCGGAAAAGGCTTCCAGAAGCTGGGACCGCTCACTCAGGCTGACACGGACTACGTCCTCGCTGTTATAGGAGAGGAGCTCGGTCTCCCGGGAATTCTCTTCGTGCTGGTTCTCTACGGTGTGGTCGTTACGAGGCTGATCAGGATAGCTGGGGAGGTCGCGGACACCTTCGGGAAGCTGATAGTTTACGGCGTCATGCTGAACATAGTCCTCTCCGTTGTTATAAACGTTATGATGACCGTGAACCTCCTGCCTCCCAAGGGGACACCCCTTCCCTTTGTGAGCTACGGCGTGAGCAACCTCTTTGCCAACCTCCTCGCGCTCGGTCTCGTGGGTGCTGTTTACAAAAGACAATTGCACTACAGGCTACTCTGATAGAATTCATAGGGATGAAGGTTGTAAACCTGAAGGGCAGAGCTTGGAGGTTTGACGAAAGGCTCCGTTACTTAGCCAGCAGGGGAGATATACTCACCGAGGAGTACGAGGAGACTGTAAAGGAGATAGTAAAGAACGTGAAGGAGAGAGGGGACGAAGCCCTCATAGAGTACACGAAGAAGTTTGACGCTCTGGAGCTCACACCCGACACCCTTGAGATACCCTACGAGGAGCTTGAGAATGCCTACGAGGAGCTTGAGGAGAAGGTTAAGGAAGCCCTTGAGATAGCGGAGGAGAGGATAAGGGTTTTCCACGAGAGACAGCTTGAGAACTCCTTCTTCAAGGAAGAGGAGGGCATGCTCCTCGGTCAGAAGGTGCTACCCCTTGAGAGGGTGGGTGTCTATGTCCCCGGAGGGAAGGCTGCATACCCCTCCACAGTCCTCATGAACGTGGTTCCTGCTGTTGTGGCTGGGGTTGAGGAGATAGTAATGGTATCCCCAAAGCCGAACAGGTACACCCTCGCAGCAGCCTACATAGCGGGGGTCAGCAGGGTATTTCAGATAGGTGGGGCACAGGCTGTGTCCGCTCTCGCCTACGGAACGGACAGCGTTCCCAAGGTTGACAAGATAGTTGGACCGGGGAACATATACGTCGCACTTGCGAAGAAGCTCCTCTTCGGTGTAGTGGATATAGACATGATAGCGGGTCCTTCGGAGATCCTAGTTATAGCTGACGACAGCGCGAACCCCTCCTGGGTCGCTTCCGACCTCCTCTCCCAGGCTGAGCACGATGAGCTCGCAGCTTCAATACTCTTGACTCCCTCCGAGAGCTTTGCGAACAGGGTAAAGGAGCACGTTTACAAGATACTGGAGTCCATGGAGAGGAAAGATATAGCGAGCAGGTCTCTGGAGAGATTCGGGACAGCCTTCATAGTTGAGGACCTCTACCACGCCTGTGAGGTGGCGAACTTCATAGCTCCCGAGCACCTTGAGATAATGACGAGGGAACCAATGGCTCTGCTCCCGCACATAAAACACGCGGGGGCTATATTCCTCGGAGATTACACCACTGAACCCTTGGGGGATTACGTCCTCGGTCCTAACCACACCCTCCCGACGGGGAGGACAGCCCGCTTCTTCTCCCCCCTCGGTGTTTACGATTTCTTGAAGAGAAGCTCAGTTCTATACGTCTCCGAAGAGGGTTTCAAGAGGGTAGCTGACCTGGCTGAGGCTATCGCTGTTGCGGAGGGACTGGAAGCCCATGCCCTTGCGGTCAGGATTAGAATGAAAGAATGAAGTATGCTTTACTTCTGTTTGCCCTACAGTTCCTCCTGTTCTCGTGCGCTCAGAAGGTTGAGAGGAAATGTGTGTACAATCCCAAGGCAGTAGCTTTGTATAAGGATAGAAGGGTTCCGGAGAACTTCAGGATATACGGACTCCTAAAGTATGGACCCCTCAAGTTTCCCATGATGCTCGCCAAGTTTGACGGTTACTACACGGTCAAGGTGGCAAGGGCAAAGGGTATAAGCATTGAGGGTAAGACACTCTGCCTTGAAGGGAAGTGCTACATACTTCCCGCACCCCCTGAGGACATCGTCTTTGGAAAGCTCCTCACGGGTAGGGAGTACTCCTTCTGCAGGAACGGACTTATCTACTTCAGACAGAGGGGAAGGATCTACGAGAGGCTCGTTGTCTTCAGGGGAAGTAAACCCGTTGAGCTTGCGATAATAAACAGGAAGGACAACAGGAGCGTAAAGGTCATACTTGGGAGTGAAAGCGATAAGGGTTTCTTCAGGGAACTCCGCTTTATACTTGACGGAAGGGAGGTTAAACTTCTAATAGAGGAGGTAGAGATCTGATGTTCCCTGAGCTCATAGACCTTTTCGGTGTGAAGATATCAACCTACGGTGTTCTCGTCGCTCTGGGTCTCATCCTCGCCTACTTTCTCGCCATCAGGCTCTCCCGAAGGTCTGGGATACCCGAGGATAAGGCTGAGGCTGTTTTCATATATGCGGTTGTGTTGGGGATAATCGGTTCGCGTATAGCCTTCCTTATAGAGCATCCGGAGGACATAAACAGCGTAATAGATGTGATCGCCCTCTGGAAGGGTGGGGTGAGCTTTTTCGGTGGTTTGATCGGGGGCATACTGGGAGCCCTCCTCGCCATAAAGAGGCACTCTCTCCCGCTCTGGAAGGTTGCGGACGTTGCGTCTCCCTCTCTCGCTCTCGCTCACGCTATTGGAAGGCTCGGATGTACCGCGGCTGGGTGCTGTTACGGGAGACCCGTTCCAAACGTGGAAGATGTGAGTGTTGGAGTACACTTCATGAAGGACTTCCCCTTCTTTTACATAGTTTTCCCTCCAGGGGCTGTCGCTCCGCAGGGGATACCCCTCTACCCTACCCAGATACTTGAGGCTGGAGGTAACTTTCTCATATTCCTCATACTCCTCTTTCTGTTCGGGAAGAAGAGGTTTGATGGGGAAGTGTTCAGCCTTTACATGCTCCTTTACGGAGCGGAGAGGTTTGCCCTTGAGTTCTACAGGGGTGTGACCCCACCCATACCCGGGCTGGGTCTTACCTGGAACCAGGTGGTCACCCTCATGATGATCGTATCTGCGATAGCTCTCTTCTTCGTTCTGAGGAGACAGCCCTCTCCCGCAGGAGAACACTGAGCCTGTA
>WGFS01000226.1 GCA_015492115.1 Aquificaceae bacterium | reverse complement strand
GATAAGGTGGGCGGTAAAAAGCCCATGCTGACACTTCTGATCCTCACCTGCATAGGTATGGCTGGTCTCTCTGCGATCCTGTACATGTACTACCCTGATAAGCTGACCATGAAGCTTTACCCCGTGATATTCATCCTGGGGCTCCTCTCTGGATGTGGGGTCGCTACCTTCTCGGTTGGGATACCGCAGACCTCCTACTGGTTCCCCAGAAATAAACAGGGGTGGGCTCTGGGGACTTACGCAGGGCTTGGAAACACGGCGCCCGGCTGGTTCACCTTCCTCCTCCCCACCGCTATAGCGGCATGGGGTCTGACAACAGCTTACTCGGTGTGGTTCGCCTTCCTCCTGATCGGAACAGCGGTTTACGCCGCCATAGCCCACGATGCTTACTACTTCCAGCTCATAAGCAAGGGTGTGCCGAAGGACGAGGCGGAGAAGGTTGCAAAGGCTCTCGGTCAGGAGCTGATCCCTTCCGGTAGCCTCATAGAGGCTCTGAAGGTGTCCGCCAAGATACCGAGCACCTGGGCTCTCGTGTTCCTGTACTTCACCTCTTTCGGTGGCTTTCTTGCACTTACAACGTGGTTCCCAGCCTACTGGGGACTGTTCTACGACTTTAACCTGAAAACCGCAGGTATGCTGACCGCGGTAGCCTTCTCCCTGCTCGCATCCTTTATCAGGGTTTACGGAGGACACATCAGCGATAAGTACGGGGGTGAGAAGGTAGCCATAATGAGCTTTGCCCTCGTGCTCGTGGGTGCAGGTGTCCTCGTCCTCTCAAGGAGCTTTTATCCCTCCCTTATAGGTTCCATACTGATAGGCGCAGGTATGGGTATAGGAAACGCAGCTGTTTTTAAACTCGTCGCCAAGTACGTGCACAAGGCTGTTGGAGGAGCCAGCGGTTGGGTAGGAGGACTTGGAGCCTTTGGAGGCTTCGTTATACCTCCCATACTCGGAACCTTCGTAGATGTCTTTGGAAAAGAAGGTTATGCCTACGGGTTCATAGTCTATGTCCTCCTCGCCATAGTCTGCATAGGCATATCTATCCTCCTGATGAAAAAGTACGGGCACCAGCTCCACTAAGGAGAGAGGGGGCGTCCATCCCGCCCCTCCCCCCTCCTTCCCAGTTTGAAGATTATCCAGAGAACCGTTGCAACGTAAAGGATACCTCCGAAGAAGAGAACCACCCTGCCGTAGGTGTGTTGGTCTTCAAGGGAGTAGGTGGAGCAGAGAAGAACCGACTTGGTCTTGTAAACGTAACCTGTTGAGATGAGCATGGAGGAAAAGAGCAGTCCATAGGCTCCCCTGAACACGTCGGGAAGCCCCTTAAAACTTCTATGAAGGAGAAATCCTCCCAGGAGCATGGAGACGTGGTAGAGCTGATCCATCCATTCGTGAACCTCCGAGAGATCAACGCTGATCGGAATAGACCAGAAGACGATCAGGAAGGTGAAGGTTATAAGACCTGACGCCCTCTGGTAGCCCTTTTTGAAGTAAAACCTCTTCCAGTATCTGCCTAAAAGCAGACCAAGACCTATGTGAAGGAACTGCTGGAGAACAGCCTTCCCCACCATACTCCCGTCAAGGAGAGGGTCGGTCGGGGGCACGGAGGTCAGGATGAAGAGGATGGCTATGAGGAGTAAGGGAATGTTCATAGAACCTCTTTTATATCAACGTAGGAACCGCTCGGGAAGTCCTTGAGCTTTGACAGTAGCTCAAACATCCTCCTGGCAAGCTCCCCCGCCTCCATCTTTGGGGCTTCCTTGACCTTCTTCACAGCCGGGTACAGCTCCTCACCTCCTGCGAGTATGGCGTCCAGCATGGGGGTCTTCACAAGCCCGGGGGAGAAGGAGATGAAGTGAGTCTCGGGCATCTCGTTGGCGTAGGTTTTGAGCAGACAGTTGAGACCGGCCTTGGATATGGCATAGACGTTCCAGCCCTTGTCACAGCTGAGGGACGCACCGGAGGACATCCCTACCACCATCCCGAGCTTTACCCCGAGATCAAGGAGAGCATCTATTATCACCTTGTTAGCCCAGACGTTCACGTCCATCACCTCCCTAACGACCCTCAGAGGTGTATCCTTCATCAGACCTATCCTACCGAGAACACCCGCGTTCAGGATCACGAGGTCTATCTCCTCCACACCCTCAACGAGCCTCTCAACCTTACCGTATATCCTCTCCATGTCAAGGAGGTTGCACTCCTCAAACTTTATGCCCCTGAGATCCTCTGGCAGGGAGAGACCGAGAGCAAGCACCTCATACCCTCTCCTCAGGGCTTCTTCCACGAGAGCTCTACCTATCCCCGACTCAACACCCGTGATGAAGAGTCTCATCTCTCAACCTCCTCTAAGAATATCTTAATTTCGCTCACCCTCTCCTCGGGAGGAAAGGTCTCTATAACCCTGCCCTCCCTGATGAGAAATAAGTCAAGGGTGTGATTTATAAGTCCGTCCTTCCTTTTATAAACCCATACCCCCATCCTTCTCACCCTATCACGCCAGTCTCTGTCTGTGGGTCTGCAGAAGAGCCAGTTGTTAAACCCGCCGAGCGCTGACCACCTCTTCTTAAGATCCTCCAAGCTGTCCCTCTCAGGGTCAACGGACACGCTCACGAGGAGGAGGTTCTCAAAGTCCTTGCCTAACCTGTACATCTTAGCGAGACTTATAGGACAGCCGTAGATGCAGTTTAGGTAGATGAAGTTAAGGAGCACGGGCTTTGATCCCGCCTTCCTTATATCAAGAACCGCACCGTTGTGGCAGGAGAGATGAAGCTCCGGAACCGGATAGGGAGGACTGCCCGCCTCGGAGAGAACGCGGGAGAACATCGTGAAGGCGGAGAAGCCGGAGGTGTACCACCACAGGAAGGAGAGGTAAGCGAGAAGGAGGGAAGCCGGGAGGAGCCAGCCCAACATTACACCCTTTGCACTTCCCTTCCCGACCCTCCAAGGATAGAGATGAAGATCAGCAGGAAGCCTACGAGAACGTAGGGTATAAATACAACAGCTATCTTGGGTAGGATCTGAGCAAGGTGGGAGAGGGATTCTACGGGTATCATGCTGTACTCCGCATACCTCCTCGGAACTCCGAAGGCACCTCCTACGTAAAACATGGATAGAAAGCCTACGCCTCCCAGCACGTAGGATGCGAGACCCAGCTTGGCGAGGCTTTCCCTTTTAGAACCCATGGCATAGAAGAGGAAGCCCCAGAGTATCAGGTAAAAACCTATCAGGAAGTAAGTGTGGAAGTGGGCGGGAACCCATAGGGTGTTGTGGAACTGGTTGTTAACAACTATGGTGGAGTCTATGACCGCTGCGTAACCCCCTATCAGCCAGCCCAGTATCCCGAGAAAGAAGGAGAGGGGAACGAAGGACCACCTCATGCCGGACTTGTAAACCTGACTAATGAAGCCCGTTACCGTTACAACTGTGGAGGGAACCGCTGCAAGGTATGAGAAGGTCTGACCCGTTATGTGCAGAGGCAGTGGCTGAACGAAGTCCATGTAAAGGTGGTGGAAGACCGCAAGAAGAACTATGAAGAAGGTCGCGTTCCATGCAAGGGCTACGAACTTGTTGCTCTTCCATGGTCTGCCTGAGAACTCGGGGAATAGCTCGTAAACGACCGCCACGCCCATATACATGGTTATGTTGACGAGGGTGTGCCCCCAGATGAATATCATGTTCTTTATGAGCAGAGGGTCAAGTTCGGTGGAGGGGTTGAGCCACTTGACAAAGTAGAGCATAAGCAGAGCAGCACCCACCAGCGTGGTGATCACACCTGGCAGGACCACGGCGTCCACAGTTATTATGACGAGCGGAGGAACGTACTCACCGCTTCCGGTGAAGAACTGCCAGCCGAGGGAATTCTTGAGTCCATACCTTGCGACGCAGGCTCTGAAGAACTCCAGCTGTATGAGCAGGATGGCGACCCCCAGGACTATGAGGGACACTATGGCGAGACCTATGCTCCAGTTGGGCCAGACGCCCATGGGTTTGAAGGGCAGGGGATAGAGGACGTACCATCCGGGACCGAAGTGTCCCAAGAGGGTAGCGCTTATCAGTCCCACGACCGTTATCAGGTAAGAGAAGAGAAGGAAGTAAACGAGCTTTGTATTGAGGTTAACGTATCTGAGGAGCAGGTAAGCGAGGGCAGTGAGACCGCCAACCGCTGCGGTTCCAGCCATACCCAGACCGTGAAGGGTCATTATGGCGTAAAAGAGCTGAGGATCAACCTGAATAAGCTCGCCCTGGTTTGCCCTCATGGTGAGTCCGAGGAGTATCAGGACGATAAAGACGAGAGGGAGTATCACCGCAAAAGGGGTTATGCTGAACCTCTTCATCACTCACCCTCCTTGCGCACCACTATCCGGGCGAACATGTTGTGGTGTCCTATTCCGCAGAACTCCATACAGAAGACCCTGTAGATCCCCGGCTTTTTGAAGGTGTATATCAGGTGATTGGTATAACCGGGCATAGCCTGAGTCTGGGTCAGTATATATCCGTCTGTTGAGTATATACCGAAACCGTGGTTCACATCCGCTGAGGTTACCCTGAACTCCACCTTCCTGCCTGCGGGGAGGACAAGGTCTCCATTCTCCAGAACAGCCCCCTTCACGGGCTTCAGTTCCCAGAACCACATCTTCCCAACCACATCAACGACTACGTCGGGAGAGCTGTCCCTGAAGTAGGGAGCCTTGGGAAGGGTGAATCCATAAGCGAGTACGAGAACAAAAAGAAGGAGGAAGAAGTACAGGCTTCGCACCCTGTATACCTTCTGAGTAACGCTCTTTGGGTCCTCGGGTTCCGTGCTCTGGAAGGAGACAAAGGCGGCTATGACCACCATAGCGACCGCGCCGACCAGGAATACTAAGGCTCCATATGTGGATACCATCTCACCCTCCTTATCTTAAGAAGTAAAGGTTTTCCCAGTAGATAGTAACCCATACCCGCTATTGGAATCAGTCCGCCAACGACCATGGCTACAAAAGACCAGTCAAAGAAGTAGGTTCCCGTCGCTGGATCAAACCTAAAGCACTTGAGGAAGACCCCTTTCACCCAGCTCAAGTTCACCTCCCCCCTCTTAGCTTTATCTATCATAACAGAAAGCTTGTCGGGATCGTACCTCACACCGAGCATGTATCCGGAAACCTTAAGACCGGGGGACAGGACGACGAGGACGTTGGGGTGGGCAAACATGTCGGTAGTTTTGTCATAGAAGAACTTAAAATCAAGCTTCTCCGT
>WGFS01000225.1 GCA_015492115.1 Aquificaceae bacterium | reverse complement strand
GCGTAGTATGAGGGAAGGGGAATTCCATCCTCCAGACCTGCCCGTGATCAACGAGAAGGTGTACCACCTAAACCTGTCACCGGGGGAGCTTGCGGAGGACATAATCATAGTTGGAGACCCCCACAGGGTAACCTTCATAGCGAGGAACTTTCTCAGGGGAATAGATGTGAACAAGGAGCACAGGGGACTCAGAACCATAACGGGCTACACGGACTGGGGACAGAGGGTCTCCATAACGACCTCGGGGATGGGGACTCCCTCCTTGGAGATAGTTGTAAACGAGATAGTCGCCCTCCACGAGATAGACTTCCAAACCCGCAAGAGGAAGGAGGAGTACCCTACCATAAACATAATCAGGGTGGGAACTTCGGGAGGACTTCAGGAGGATACGGAGCTCGGAACTCTCATAATTACCGAGTATGCGGTGGGACTTGACAACACAGGCCTGTTCTACGACGTCCCCCTGCCGGATGAGAGGTGTGCTCAGCTTGAGAGGGTCGTGAAGGACGCCCTTGAGGGCGTTATTCCAGAGGACTCAAGGTTCAGAGGGAAGATACACCCCTACGCCTCCAGAGCTCACCCCGACGTGGTGAAAGCTCTGACGGAGTCTGCTCAGGAGCTCGGAGTGAGCTTCAGGAGAGGGGTTACCGTATCAAACTCAGGTTTCTTCGCGAACCAGGGAAGGTCTGTATCAAGGATACCCCCTACCATTCCTGACATTGATGTCCACATCTCCAAGGTTGAAACGGGGATAGAGGGGCTCAGGTTTGAGAACATGGAGATGGAGGCGAGCTTCCTCTTACACTTCATGTACCCTCTGGGACACAGGGCTGGCGCTGTCTGCCCCGTGATAGACAAGAGACCGGAGGAGAAGTTCCTCATAAACTATCAGGAGAGGGTGAAGGAGTCCGCAAGGGTGGCACTCCATGCCCTCAGGAGGCTCAGAGAATGGACATAAGGAAGTACATAGACAACTCCATACTCAAGCCCTACGTAACCGAGAAAGAGGTTGAGGACTTCGTCAGGGAGTCCGTAAAGGTAGGTTTCTACGCTGTGTGTGTGAATCCCTATCACGTGAAGCTCGCCAGAGAGGTGGGTGAGGACAGGATAGTGGTGTGCTCGGTCGCTGGGTTCCCCCTGGGACTGAACACCAAAGAGGTCAAGCTCCATGAGGCTGTCAGGGCTGTTGACGACGGTGCCCAGGAGATAGACGTGGTAATGAACATATCCGCCTTCAAGTCGGGTGAGTACGGGTATGTGGAGGAGGAGCTCAAGGCTGTGAAGAGGGAGACTGGAGTCGTTGTCAAGGTTATCATAGAGACCTGCTACCTGTCGGAGGAGGAGAAGGTCAGGGCGGTGAAGCTGTGCGTGAACTCGGGCGTGGACTACGTGAAGACCTCAACGGGTTTTGGGAGCGGTGGAGCCACGCTTGAAGATGTAAAACTTCTTAAATCCGCGGGCGATGGAAGGATAAAGGTTAAGGCTGCGGGGGGTATAAGGAGCCTTGAACAGGCTCTGAAGATGATAGAAGCGGGTGCGGACAGGATCGGGACGAGCGGAGGCTTTGAAATTTACAAAGAGAGCCTGAGGGCTTAAATTATTTAGTCATGAAATTTCTGGAAGAGCTTGAAGAGACTAAGAAACTCGTCGTCAAGATGGCAAAGCTGGTTCAGGACGCCATAGACAAAGCCATAAGGTCTCTAAACGAGCAGAACGTTGAGCTTGCAGAGGAGATCATAAAGGGGGACGACGATATAGACTCCCTTGAGGTTGAGATAGAGAGAAGGTGCATAAGGATGGTAGCCCTGTATCAGCCGGAGGCGAGCGACCTGAGGCTCGTCATGGGGATATACAAGATGGTGTCAGACCTTGAGAGGATGGGGGATGAGGCTGAGAACATAGCGGAGCGCTCCATCTATCTTGCCCAGGAACCACCACTCAAACCTTACGTGAACCTGACCCTTATGGCTGAGGCTGTCAAGGATATGGTTAACGACAGCGTGATAAGCTTCCTCCAGAGGGATACCTTGCTTGCAAAGAAGATAATAGAGAAGGACGACATGATAGACGAGCTCTACCACCAGTTAGAGAGGGAGCTGATAACCTACGTGATGGAGGACCCAAGGAACATAAAGAGGGTTATACACCTGTCCTTTGTCGCGAGGCACTTTGAGAGGATAGCTGACCATGCCGAGAACATAGCGGAGATGGCCATATACTGGGCTGAAGGGGAGATGATAAAACACCACAGGATAAAAGAAGAGGAAGGTGAAGCGTAAGATTCTAATAGGGCTTGCCCTGCTCCTCAGCTTCGTAGGGATCAACATAGCCTTCATAAACAACCTCAAGAATCTTCCCTACGCCAACTACTACGTACTACTGCTCGCAATAAACATAGACCTGCTCGCCCTCGCGCTCATAACGAGCATAGTTCTCAGGAAGCTCATAAAGGTTTACTTGGGAAGAAGGAGAAACATACTCAGGAGGAAGCTCGCAAACATACTCTTCCTTTATCTCTTCATACCTCTCCTCCTGCTGAACGTCGTCTCCATCGTTGTGGTTCTCCAGTCAACGAAGACCTATCTCAGCTCAAAGACGAGAGCCCTCTCCTCATCTGCGGAAAGGGTTTACAGGAACCTTTACAAATCAGAACTGGACCGGATAGAGAGGTACAAGAGCATATCCCGAGCTCTGCTCAGGGCAGGTCTCTTTGAGGAGCTGAACAGGATAGAGGACATTGAGAGCGTTGTGAGGGTGCCGGAGTGCAAGTTTGAGGTCTCCGAGGGAGAGTTCAACTACACCCTCTGTATAAACGTTGGTGATGAGAGTTACAGGGTGGTGGTGAGCAAAGACCTGAGACTTATAAGGGACGTATCGGAGTTCGGAGAGCTCGCCCTGGACGTGAGGGCATTCGTGAAGACGAGGGACATAATAACCGGCATATTCGTATTCTTCATAGTCTTCATCACGCTCCTCACCCTTCTGGCGACCGTGTGGCTTAGCATGCTGGTCGCAAGGCACATAAGCGAGCCCATAGAGAGACTCTCAAACAAAGCCATGAGGATAGCGAGGGGGAACCTTGATATAGAGGTGGAGGAGGAGAGGACGGGTGACGAGATAGAGGAGCTTTCTAAAGCCTTTGTGAAGATGAAGGAGAACCTGAGGGAAATATACGAGGAGCTGAGAAAGGAGAGAGACTTTCTGAGCAGGCTCCTTGATGCCCTTCCTGTAGGAGTCCTCTTCGTAAGTTCTAAGGGAGATGTTCGCTCAAACAGAACCTTTAAGGAGCTCTTTGGAGAGGAGGTTGAGCCCGAGAAGGCGCTGACAAGGATAAGGGAGGACAAGAACCTACGGCTTGAGCACATAAAAAGTATGGACGGCAATATATACCTGGTGGAGGATATAAGTTCAATAGTCCTGGCTGAGAGGTTTAAGACGTGGCAGGAGGCTGTCAAGAGGATAGCCCACGAGATAAAGAACCCCCTTACACCCATAAGGCTCAACCTTGAGAGGTTGGGCAGATACGCCGAGAAAGGGGATATGAACCCTGAGAAGTTCATAGAACTCACCAAGCTGATACTCAAGGAGATAGACCGGATAAGCGAGCTTATAAACCAGTTCAAGCACCTGAGCTCTTCAAGGGAGCTGAAACTGGAGGAGATCTCCCTCTCGGAGCTTTTGAGAGAGGTGAGAAACCTCTACGCCTCGGCGGGGGTATCTATAGAGGTTGAGGGGGATAGGAAGGTAATGGGAGATACAGCCCTTCTGAAAGAGGTGTTCTACAATCTTATAAACAACAGTCTGGAGTGGGGAGCCGAGAGGATAAGTATAAGTATCAGCGACGGGTCGCTTGATTACAGGGACGACGGAAAGGGGATACCAGAGCACGAAGTTGATAATGTGTTTATACCCTACTACTCAAGCAACCCAAAGGGGATGGGTCTGGGAATGGCTGTGGTTAAGAGAATCGTTGAGGACCATGGCTGGAGCATCAGGGCTCTGCCCTCAAAGGAAGGGGCTCACTTTGTTATAGAGTTCAGGTCAAGGAACTGAAGGGACTGAAGGATAAGGGTAAGCTGGGTCTCCCATATGGTATCAAGCTCGTCAAAGACAGCTTCCTCCTGCTCCTCTGGTGGCAATCTCTTGAAGGCTTCAGACTTGACTCCCCTCTCGTGCATGAGCAGGGGGACGAACAGCTTGCCTATTGAGTAAAAGACGAAGGAGAGCTCTATATCGGAAAGGTTCGGGAAGCAGTTGAAAGTCCTGTAGGTCTTTACCGCAGACCAGTTTGTCCATCTCCTTATCTCTGGGTCTTCCACCCTCCTCTCCATTCCTCCAACGTACATAGACCTCACAGCCTTGAGGAGCCTGTCGTCCGGTTCCTCTCCGAGGAGTTCTCTTACCTCCTCCCTGATGAGATCCAGGTCTGAGCGCTCTATCTT
>WGFS01000224.1 GCA_015492115.1 Aquificaceae bacterium | reverse complement strand
TCGGAGCAGTCCGCCAGCTTCCCGGGGAGTATGCCGTCCTCAAGGGGAGACTTCCTCCTTACGAGCTCCTTAGCCTTCTTGGCAGCCTCCCTCGCCAGCGCAGCCTCTATAGCCTTCTCAACTATGAGCTTCAGAACCTCCTTGTTCTCCTCAAAGTAGCGGGTGAGGTATTCGTAAACTATGGAGTCAACTATCCTCTTCACGTTCTGGTTTCCGAGCTTTGTCTTGGTCTGACCCTCAAACTGGGGCTCGGGAACCTTGCAGGATATGACCGCGACCAAGCCCTCCCTTATGTCCTCTCCAGAGAACATTGTCTTGAGCTCTTTTGAAAGCTTCAGACCTTCAGCGAGCCTGACAACAGCCTTGGTTAGACCGCTCCTGAAACCCGTAACGTGGGTTCCGCCCTCTATGGTCTTTACGTTGTTCACGAAGCTATCTATGAGCTCCTTGTAGTCCTTCACGTAGCGGAAGGCTATGTCCACTATGACACCATTTTTCTCTCCCTGTATCCTTATTATGTCTCTGAAGAGAGGCTCCTTAGCCTGCGATAGGTACTCAACGAGCTCCTCTATACCCCTGTCAAACTTGTAAACTACCTCCTTATCTATCCTCTCGTCCTTAAGGTAGAACCTTACCTCAGGGTTAAGGTAGGCGAGCTCCCTTATCCTCTTCTCCACGATGTCAAACTTTATGCGCGTGGTCTCAAAGATGTCGGGGTCGGGTTTGAAGGTTACCCTCGTCCCCCTCTTGGTCGTTTCTCCCACGACCTTCAGGTCGTAAACGGGTTCTCCCCTCCTGTACTCCTGCCTGTATATCTTCCCGTCCCTGTAAACTTCTACAACGAGCCACTCGGATAGGGCGTTGACAACAGAGGCTCCAACACCGTGAAGACCTCCCGAATAGGCGTACGCCTTCTTCTCAAACTTCCCCCCCGCACCGAGCATGGTGAAGACCATCTCAACCGCGGGTCTTCCGGTCTCGGGGTGTATGTCAACGGGAATACCCCTTCCATCGTCTTCTATGGTAACGGAGCCATCGTCGTGGATTATCACGGATATGTTCCTGGCATAACCCGCCATAGCCTCGTCAACGGAGTTGTCCAGTATCTCCCATATGAGGTGGTGCAGTCCCCTCTCCCCGATGTCACCTATGTACATGGCGGGTCTGAGACGGACGTGTTCAAGACCCGTTACAGCCTTTATATCCTGAGCACCGTACTCGGTTTCCTGAACTTCTTCTGAATTTTTTAGTTCTTCTGGGTTTGTCATATATATATTATAACCTGTAGTATATATATCTGCCACAGTTCGGACATCTTTCTATTGAATCCTCCCTGAGCATCTTTGAGAAGAGGACGTCTGGAACTTTCATTCCACATCCAGTGCAGACACCTTCCTCTATCGGAACAACTACATAGCTATCGTAGTGCTTCTTAGCCTCCTCATAGAACCTTAAAAGGCTTTCATCAACACTTTTTTCTTTAACATTTCTCTCCTCAAGCAGGTTTTTTAGCTTCTCATCCGCAAGTTTTTTCTCATCAAACAGGTCTCTCAGTTCTTCTTCAAGCTCCTTTATCTTTTTTTCAATTCTCGGAGCTCTCTCTTCAATCTTCTTTGTAAGCCCCTCTATCTTCTCCTCAATCTCGTCAAGCTCGTAGGAGAGCTTGAGTATGTTGTCCTCGTGCTTTGACTTCTCCTTCAGGAGCGTTTTGTACTCTATATCCTTTCTGACCATGGACATCTTGTCCTCGGTGCGCCTGAGCAGTTCCTCCTCTTCCTCAATCCTCTCCCTGAGCTCCTTCCTCTTCCTTTTCAGCGACTCCTCCTCATTACGAAGCTCCTCAAGTTCTCCCCTTAAAGAACGGAGCTCCTCCTCTATCTGGGCGGACTCCTCCTCTATCTTCCTAAGTCTCCTTTTAATTCTCTCTATCTCGTTGTCTATATCTTGGAGCTCCAGGATAGGTCTTATGTCTTCCTTCCTCATAGTTCTATTTTAAGTCCGAGTACTCAACGAGCTTTAGCTCATAGACGTTGCCACTGTCCGACTTTTTGAACACGTACGTTGGAAGCGATGTGTGCGGTGACAGGCATATCCTGAACACAGCTTCCTTCCTCTTGAGTATCTCCACCATCCTTCCCTCAAGCCCACCCACCTTACACTTCCTCACCACCCTGACGGTGTCCTCGTCTATCCTCTTCATACCGGGTGAGAGGTCTAACTTCCCGGATCTCAGTACCTTTACAAGAGCCTTTGAGAAGAGAGTCCTCGTAAGGGGAATCAGCCAGTAGTGCTCAAAGTAGCTCTTCATGAGGACAAAACCAGCAACCTCCTCAGCATCCTTAAACCTTTCGGAAACCATCCCTTCCCACTCTCTGTACTTACCGCTTATAGAGACCTCAAAGCTATCCCCTGTCCTTCTTATTACGATCTCAAAACGCCCTGTGCTACGTTCTTTCCTGAAGATCTCCCTGTAATCGTAGATGTACCTCTCGTAATCTTTGAAGAGGTAGGGCTTCAGCTCATAGTTGGCTAAGCTTGGAAGGACAAGCAGGACAGTAAGCCCGAGGGATACAAGAGCTTTCATCTTATGGGCGCGGGAGGACTCGAACCCCCAACCGGGCGGTTATGAGCCGCCCGCTCTGCCAATTGAGCTACGCGCCCTGCAAGTGTAATATTATAGACCGCCCGGAATAAGGAAGCAAGATTTATTATCCTCTTCCGGCAGGCTTGCCTAGGATTAACATGTGTATTATCATCTTTATCAAAGATGGGGAGGAAGAAATTGCTCTGTCCAAAAATAGCTTTAGATTCCTCCTGTTCTTCGCATCTTCCTCCTTCACATATGCGGACAGGCTCATGTTCACACCAGCCCGCCCATCATAAGCATATTCATTATCCCTACCT
>WGFS01000223.1 GCA_015492115.1 Aquificaceae bacterium | reverse complement strand
CGAGTTCTTCGTCATACTTGGTCCGAGCGGTTGCGGGAAGAGCACCCTCCTGAACATAATCGCAGGTCTTGAGGAACCTACCTCCGGGGAGGTACGGATAGGGGAGAAGCTCGTCGCCCGCCCTGGTTTCTCCCTCCCTCCGAAGGAGAGGAGGGTGGCGATGGTGTTCCAGAGCTACGCCCTCTACCCTCACATGAGCGTTAGGGAAAACATAGCCTTCCCACTGAAGATAGCGGGCTTTGGAAAGAAGGAGATAGAGAGAAGGGTCATGGAAGTAGCCTCCATGCTCGGGATAGAGAACCTCCTTGAAGCCAGACCCTCCGAGCTCTCGGGAGGTGAGAAGCAGAGGGTGGCGATAGGTAGGGCTATAGTGAGAGAGCCGGACATACTCCTCTTGGACGAGCCCCTCTCAAATCTGGACGCCCAGCTCAGGTTAAAGACGAAGGAGGAGATAAAGAGGCTCCAGAGGAAGCTGGGGATAACCACCCTCTACGTTACCCACGACCAGTCGGAGGCTATGACCCTCGCCGACAGGATGGCTGTGATGAGAGAAGGCAGGGTGGAGCAGGTGGGGGAGCCCATGGAGGTTTATAAAAGTCCTGCCAACTCCTTTGTGGCGAGCTTCGTGGGAATGCCCCCCATGAACGTGTTCAAAAGGAAGGTTTTAATGGAGAGGGGAAGAAGGTTTGTTAAACTATTCGGACTCACGCTTGAGGTGGAGACGGAGAGGGAAGAGGTCTTCGTCGGCTTCAGGCCCGAGGAAGCCCGGATTGAGGAGGGTGGGGATGCGGAGGTCAGCATGGTGGAAAGGCTCGGAGACGAAACACTACTTCACCTCTCCTACGGGGATGATAAGGCGGTTGTCAAGCTCCACGGAGACCACCCAATTGAGTTAGGGAAAGGGGTGAAGCTTTACCTCAGAACATACCACGTGTTTGAGGATTGATTATATTTAATTATAACCCCCATGAAAGACCCCATAGTCGCAATAGCAACCCCCTTCGGTGAGAGCGCGATAGGAGCTGTAAGACTTTCAGGGAAAGGTGTGATAGACATAGCCAAGAGGTTCTTCAGGACGAGGTCTGAGATAAAGCCAAGGTACGCCCACTTCGGGACGCTCGTGGACGAAGAAGGAGAGGTTATAGACGAGGGGATCCTCATCTACTACAAGGCTCCCAAAAGCTACACGGGAGAAGACATGGTTGAGCTCTCCCTCCACGGGAACCCGCTTATACTCAAAAGAGCCCTCGGGCTCTTCCTGAAAGCTGGATGCAGGCTCGCCGAGCCGGGGGAGTTTACAAAGAGGGCATTCTTAAACGGAAAGCTTGACCTCGCTCAGGCTGAGGCGGTCGCGGAGCTCATAACCGCAAAGACAGAGCTCGCGAGGAGGGCATCCATTCGTCAGCTCAAGGGTGAGCTGAGCAGGTACGTGAACTCTCTGAGGGAGAGCCTCATTGAGCTCTCCGCATACATAGAGGCTGACATAGAGTTCTCCGAGGAAGATATACCCACGCTTACGAAAGAGCAGGTCCTTGGCATGGTTGATAAAGTTCTTGAGGGGATAGACCAGCTCCTGAAGACCGCAAAAACGGGAAGATTCCTCAGAGAAGGTATGAGGCTCGCAATAGTAGGGAAGCCCAACGTGGGAAAGTCCTCACTCTTCAACGCCCTGCTTAAGGAAGAGAGGTCAATAGTCACCGACATAGAGGGGACTACGAGGGATTACATAGAGGAAACGCTCAACCTCAGGGGCATACCCGTTGTACTCGTGGATACAGCAGGGATAAGGGAGGCTAAGGACCCTGTGGAGAAGCTCGGAGTTAAGAGGAGTGTGAGGAAGATAGAGGAGGCGGACGTCGTCCTCTTCGTCTTGGACGGATCGGTAGGGGTTAGTGAAGAGGACATGAGCATATATGAGAAGGTTAAGGACAGGGAGACCATAGTGGTTATTAACAAGATAGACCTCGGAGAGGTCTCCCTACCCCTTGAAATTTTTGAGGGACACTCTATAATAAAGGTGAGTGCCCTTACAGGACACGGACTAAAAGACCTTGAAGAAGAAATTCTCAAAAAGGCAGGAGCTTTAGCTCAGGAAGGATTAACTATATATGTTTCGGTTAGACATGAAGAGCTTCTCAAGAAAGCTAAGGAGATTCTCAAAGGATTCAAAAGAACTTACGGTAAGGAGGACATAAGTCCAGAGATAGCCATGCTTGACATCAGAGAAGCTGCCGATCACTTGGGAGAGATAGTTGGGTATATAACCACCGAAGAGGTTTTGGGAAGTATATTCTCAAGATTTTGCATAGGAAAATAAACAGGAGGAAGAGATGCAGGAACTTCAGGAGAAGAAGATCTACACACTTGAAGAGCTAAAGAAGATGACACTTCAGGAGCTCCAGAAGCTTGGCAAAGAGCTCGGGCTTCAGAGAACCACGGGTATAAAGAAGGAGGAGCTCATAGAGAGAATACTCGGAGCACAGGCAAAGGACGGAGGACTCGTCTTTGTTAAGGGAGTACTTGAGATCCTTCCCGAAGGATACGGCTTCATGAGGAGCGCCCAGAACAACTACATGCCCAGCTGGGACGACGTCTACGTCGCACCTTCCCAGATAAAGAAGTTCGGACTCAGAACCGGGGACACCATAGTGGGCTTCGCAAGACTTCCCAAGGAAGGGGAGAAGTACAAGGCTCTCATAAAGATGGAGGCGGTCAACGGACTTCCCGCGGAGCCGGAGGTTCTCAGGGGCAGACCCACGTTTGACAAGCTCACGCCTTACCACCCCACCGAGAGGTTCAATCTGGAGTTTGACCCGAGGGAGCTATCCACAAGAGTGATAAGCCTGGTCGCCCCCATAGGGAAGGGGCAGAGAGGTATGCTTGTCGCACCTCCAAAGGCAGGAAAGACAGTCCTGCTCCAGAAGATATCCAGGGCGTTGATAGAAAACCATCCCGAGGTTCACATAATAATTCTCCTCATAGACGAGAGACCCGAGGAAGTTACCGAGATGAGGAGGATCGTCGGAGACGGGGCAGAGGTCGTCGCATCAACCTTTGACGAGCCTCCCGAGAGGCACATGCAGGTCGCGGAGCTTGTGATAGAGAAGGCAAAGAGGCTCGTGGAACTTAAGAACGATGTCGTAATACTCCTTGACTCAATGACGAGGTTTGCGAGGGCGTCCAACGCGGTAACTCCTCCCACGGGAAGGGTTCTCTCGGGAGGTATAGAGGCTACAGCCCTCCAGAGACCAAAGAAGTTCTTCGGTGCTGCGAGGAACATAGAGGAAGGAGGTTCCCTGACGATAATCGCGACCGCCCTGATAGAGACCGGTTCAAGGATGGACGACGTGATATACGAGGAGTTCAAGGGAACTGGTAACATGGAGATACATCTTGACCGGAGACTCATGGAACGCAGGGTCTTCCCCGCCATAAACATAGAGAAGTCTGGAACGAGGAAGGAGGAGCTCCTTGTTGAGGACTGGGAGCTTCAGAGGATGTGGGTTCTCAGGAAGTTCCTGTCCACCATGGATGCGGTTGAAGCGATGGAATTTCTCCTTGATAAGCTGAAGAGGTTCAAGACGAACAGGGAATTCCTGAAAGCGATGAATGCGTAGTATAATATTTAGCTTCTGGAACGGAGGTTTGAGATGAAGAAGGACATACACCCTGAGCTTCAGCCCACTACCTTTGTGTGTGGTTGCGGTAATACCTTCACCCTTCTCTCCACAAAGGGTGGAACGGTTCACGTTGAGGTGTGCAACCAGTGCCACCCCTTCTACACCGGAAAGTTGAGGCTCAAGCCCATGTTTTTGGAGCTTGCCTCGCCCGGTGAAAAGAAGGAAGGTTGATGCTCAAGAAGGAGCTCATAGACAAGTTAGACAAGCTTGCACGGAAGTATAAAAGGGTAGAGGAGGAGCTTTCAAAGCCCGAGGTAGTACAGGATATAAAGAGGTACAAAGAACTCAGCAGGGAGCACAAAGAGCTCTCAGAGATATACGAGACCTACCAGGAGTACAAGAAACTCCTGAGAGAACTCAAGGAGGCAAAGGAACTTCTCAGGAGTTCAGAGCCGGAACTGAAGGAGCTCGCTCAGGAGGAGGTTGAAAAGATACAGGAGAAGATCCCGGCGCTTGAGGAGAAGCTAAAGCATCTTCTGGTTCCCAAAGATCCCAACGACTCCAAGAACGTTATACTTGAGATAAGGGCTGGGACAGGTGGAGAAGAGGCTGCTCTGTTCGTCGCAGACCTCCTGAGGATGTATCAGAAGTATGCGGAAGACAAGGGCTGGAAGTTCTCAATACTGAGCGCCAACAAGACCGGACTCGGCGGTTACAAGGAGGTAATAGCCCTGATAGAGGGTGAAGGAGCCTACTCAAGGCTCAAGTACGAGAGCGGAGTCCACAGGGTTCAGAGGATACCGGTTACAGAGAGTGGTGGAAGGATACACACATCCACCGCAACGGTCGCCGTCCTTCCCGAGGCGGACGAAACCGACGTGGAGATAAACCCCCAGGATCTCAGGATAGAGACCTTCAGGGCATCCGGAGCGGGCGGGCAGTACGTGAACACCACGGAAACCGCGGTCAGAATAACCCATATCCCGACAGGGATAGTGGTCTCCTGTCAGGATGAGAGGTCTCAGTTCCAGAACAAGCAGAAGGCTTTGAAGATCCTCTACGCAAAGCTCAAGGATTACTACGAGAGGAAGAGGAGAGAGGAGATAGCTAAGGAGAGAAAAGAGCAGGTGGGGACCGGAGAGAGAAGTGAGAAGATAAGAACCTACAACTTCCCCCAGAACAGGGTGACAGACCATCGGATAAATCTTACCCTTTACAAACTTCAGGATGTGCTGGAAGGCAAGCTGGACGAGCTCATAGACGCCCTCAGGGCAAAGGAGCTTGAGGAGAGACTGAAGCTCGTTGAAACAGCCTAACTACCTTTGAAGGGTATGCTTATCCAGAGTTCCTCCCTCTCTTCCTCGTTCTTCTTCAGAGCGACGTCTATCCCCTTGGCGTCAAACTGAGGATACTTTGAAAAGAGAGAGATCAGATCTTCCTTTAACTTCTCAACCATGCTCGGAGGCAGTCCCTGTCTCTCGTAACTGAGGACGAGCATCAACCTCTGCTTGGCGACGTCCTTGCTCTTCTTCTTAAACAGAGAGCCCAGATTCAACAATATCAACCTCCGAACAGTTTACTGAGGAATCCCTCCTTTTCCCCGTAACGTTCAAAGGGAACTTCCTCACCCAGCGTTCTCCTCGCCACATCCATTATAGCCTTTGCAGCGTTGTACTTGGGGTGAAGGACTATGGGTTCTCCCCTGTTGGTGAAGTCCACGAGCTTCTCCTCTTCCGGTATCACCCCTATAAGGGGTGCCTTGAGGATATCAACTATATCTTCAACGGAGAGCATCTCTCCCCTCTTCACCATCTTCCACTTTATCCTGTTCACTATTACCCAGTAGTCCTCCTTGTTCATGCTCTCAAGGAGTCCTATAACCCTGTCTGCATCCCTGACGGAGGATACCTCCGGGTTAACGACTATGTATGCCCTGTCTGATGGTGTGACAGCTATCTTGAACCCCTGCTCTATCCCCGCTGGTGAATCAATTATGATGTAATCAAACTCATCGCTGGATTTTATCTCGTTCACGAGCTCTATCCACTTGTCCGTGTTCACCGCATCCTTGTTCTTGGTCTGGTTTGCGGGTAGCAGGAAGAGGTTAAGACCCCTCTTATCTTTTACGAAGGCTTTCTCGGCAGGAACCCGTCCTTCAAGGACGTCCAGTATGTCGTAGACGATCCTGTTCTCAAGCCCCAGGATCATGTCAAGATTTCTTAGACCTATGTCCGCATCTATCAGCAGTACCTTCTTCCCCAGCTTTGCGAGAGCCACCCCGAGGTTCGCTGTGAGCGTTGTCTTTCCTACACCCCCCTTTCCTGAGGTGACCACTATTACCTCTGCCATGGCAACACTCCTAAACCTTTTCTAAGACTATCATACCATCTTCAACACGAGCCACCTCAGGGTACCCGGGCGAGACCCTCTCTGACTCGTCGGAGATGGCTATCTTCTTTCCTATCCTTATCTGCTGGGGTTCCATTCTCAGTGCGACAACCACAGCGCTTTCGTCACCGAGGGCACCCGCTATCGCTATCCCCCTGAGCGCTCCCATAATAATAATATTACCCACCGCAAGAACTTCAGCATCTTTATTCACATCGCCGAGGACGAGGATGTCCCCACCGTGCTCAACCTTCTGCCCCGATCTCAGAGACCTGTCCACAACGAGGAGCCTCTCACACTTACCCTCCTCCTCTCTTTTCTTTCTGCCTACCCTGTTTATGCTCTCAAGGTTAAGCTCCTTTAGAAAGCTCTCAAGTTCAGATAGCCACTCTGGAGGTAGTTCTTCTCCATTCTCAAGGATGAAGTAACTCCCCTGAAATAATTTCCCCTTTACCCTTCCCCTTATCTCCTCCTTTACGGAGCTGATGTCTTTCGCATCCTTGACTTTTATGGCTATTACGGGAAGAGTTATGCCCCTTATCTCTACCACCGATGAATATTATATCAGTGGTGGTGATGGTGATGCTCTATTCTACCCTGTCCGTGGAGTAGTGGACAGGAAGGCGGACAGGAGTATCCCTCCCTCTCTATCTGGATGGTCGTGTGGCTTATTCCGTGACTCTGGGCGAGCTCCTCTATGCTCCTGAGAATATCGTTGCAGGCGTTTACATCGCTGACGACCACGTGGGCGGTGAGGACAACGTTTCCAGAGGTTATAGACCAGACGTGAAGGTCGTGAACATCTATAACACCCGGAACCTTCCTTATCTCAACCTCTATCTCCTCCGGATCTATTGCTGAGGGGACTAGCTCAAGCAGGACGTTCAGAGAGTCCCTTATGACCGAGTAGGCTCCGGGGAGTATGAGGAGTGATATGGCTATGCTCAGGATGGGGTCAGCCAAGTAAAACTTCCAGAAAGTCACCGCAAGCCCTGCGAGTATGGCGGATACAGAGCCCAGGGTATCGGTTACCACGTGGAGGAAGGCGGACTTGACGTTTATGTTTTCCTCGGCGCTCTTGAAGAGCATGTATCCCGCTATGAGATTTATAACGAGCCCTATACTCGCTATAAGGAGCATCTGAGGACCGAGGACGGGCTCGGGGTTTATGAACCTCTGGAAGGCTTCGTAAGCGATGTATCCTATCAGGGCTATCAGGAATACTCCGTTCACGAGCGCAGCGAGTACCTCCAGCCTGTACAGACCGTAGGTCATCCTCTTGCCCCTTGCCTTCTGGACGAGAAGCTGGGCGACAAGAGCTATGAGAAGGGATACGCTGTCGGTTAGCATATGTCCCGCGTCCGAAAGGAGGGCAAGGGAGTTCGTTAAAAAACCCCCCACGAGCTCCACAAAGGCAAAGGAGAATATGAGGACGAGGCTTATCCCCAGAACCCTGATGCTGTTTTTCCTGTCCATGCTAAAAATTTAGCAGAACTTTCCCCTCAGAATATTATTGCGGTCAGGAAGTAGTCCAGGATCAGTATGAGCATTGAGGATGTTACGACGGAGTTCGTTGTAGCCCTTCCGACCCCCTCCGTACCACCCCTCGTGTAAAAACCGAAGTAACAGCTCACGGACGCTATGATGAAGCCGAAGACGAAGGCTTTGTAGAGCCCACCCACTATGTCGTAGAACTCAGTCAGGTCTATCATCTTCTGCCAGTAGAGGTACTCGTTCACCTTGAAGAGCTTTGTCGCTACGAGCCACCCTCCGAACATGCCTGCGACGTTTGATATTACGGTCAGGAAAGGCACTCCGAGGGTTGTGGAGAAGAGGCGAGGTGTGACGAGATACCTGACCGGATTGACAGCCATCACCTCAAGGGCGTCTATCTGCTGGGTTATCCTCATGGTTCCGATGTTTGCGGTCATGGCTGAGCCGACCCTTGCGACCACCATAAGGGATGTGAGGACAGGACCGAGCTCCCTTCCCATGGACAGGGCGACGACCGCTCCTATCAGGTACTCAGCGTTGAAACGGTGAAAGGTGGAGTAGGTCTGGAGGGCTATCACACCACCCGTGAAGGTGGAGGTAACGAGGACGACCGGGGCTGTCTCCGCAGCTATGTAGGTGAACTGGGATATGAAGTGCTTCAGCTTTGGAGGTTTTCTGAAGAGGAAGTAAACCGCCTGCAGGGCGAGGAGGGAAGCCCTCCCCACCTCCTCAGTGAGCGTCCTCAGCCAGTTCATCGGGGAATAGAATATCAGAAGCCTCTAACATGTTTCATGTACAGCTCGTATCTCTCCTTGACCTCCTCCATGAAGTCCCCCCCGAGCTTCTCCAAGAGGGCATCCGCAAGGACTATGGCGAGCATAGCCTCCCCAACAACCGATGCGGCAGGTACAGCCACCACATCCGTCCTCTCCTTGCCCGCGCTGAGCTCCTCCTTTGTCTCTATGTCAACACTCCTGAGAGGGTTCTTTAGGGTTGGGATCGGTTTCATGGTTACCCTCACGAGCAGGGGCATCCCGTTGGTCATACCCCCTTCCGTCCCACCGAGGTTGTTGGAGTATCTGAAGTATCCCCTCTGGGGGTCGTAACCTATCTCGTCGTGAACCTGGGAACCGAGCCTGACCGCAGACTCCACCCCAAGACCTATCTCCACAGCCTTCATTGCCTGGATGCTCATCATAGCCTGGGCTATCCTGCCGTCTATCCTCCTGTCCCACTGGATGTGGCTCCCAAGTCCGGGAGGGACTCCCACCGCAAAGACCTCAAACATACCTCCTGTGCTCTCTCCTTTTTCCCTGACGCTGTCTATGTACCTCTTGAACTCCTTGTCCTTTGTCGGGTCTGGAAACCTGACCTCCGACCTTTCCGCGAGCTCGTGCCTCTTCAGGAGATCCTCCTCCTCTATGGGGAAGGAACACTCACCCACGTTTATCACGTAGCTACCTACCCTTATACCGAACTCTTCCAGAAACCTTTTACATACCGCTCCCACCGCCACCCTCGCCGCGGTCTCCCTTGCGGAAGCCCTCTCAAGTATGTTTCTGAGGTCTCTCTGGTTGTACTTTATCCCACCCGCAAGGTCTGCATGTCCTGGTCTCGGTCTCGTGAAGGGGACTACCGAATCGGAAGGACTTCCCTCCACCGCCATCTTCTCCTTCCAGTTCTCCCAGTCCCTGTTCTCTATCCAGAGGGTTATAGGGGAACCGAGGGTCTTCCCGAAACGGACACCGGAGGTTATCTGAACCTTATCTTTCTCTATCTTCATCCTCCCCCCGCGTCCGTATCCCCTCTGTCTTCTCCGGAGTTCCTCGTTTATGTATTCTTCAGATATTTCAAGGTTGGCTGGTATTCCTTCAAGTATGGCGGTGAGCCCCTTTCCATGGGACTCCCCTGCGGTCAGAAATCTTAAAACACGAAGGGACATCTACTGTTCTTTGGGCACCTTTACTGCCTTGACCACTTTACCAGCTTTCAGACACTTGGTGCATATGTACATCCTTCTGACCGTTCCATCTGGTAGTCTCACCCTCATCTTGTGGACGTTAGGTTTGAAGAGTCTTGGGTTCCTCTCAGCTGAGAAGGTTACCCTTCTACCGTGCATGACCCTCTTTCCGCATATCTCGCAGGATGCCATCTCTTACCTCCAGAAGGGAGATATTTTAACAGAAATCAACCTAAGTGTCTCTTGAAGAACTCAACCGCGAGCTTCCAGGCGTCCTGAGCTGTGTTTTCATCGTAAACGTCGGGTCTCTTATCGTTCAGGAACGCGTGGTTTACGCCCGCGTAGACCTTTGCCTGGGTTTCCACACCGTTCTTCCACACTACCTTGATCAGGTCTATAACGCTGTCGTTGTCCACAAACTCGTCCTTCTCAGCCATTATGAAGAATATGGGTACCTTTATGGTTGAAGGGTCTATGGGGGCAAGCTGGGGGAGTCCGTAGAAGGGAACGCTTGCGTCTATGAGCTCAGAGAACTTGCTTGCGAAGTACATGGAGAGCGTCCCACCACAGCAGAAGCCTGTCACTCCAACCTTCACCGGATCTGTCTTCTCCAGGTTTCTAAGATACTCTACGCTCGCCCTGAACATGGAGTCCACCTCTTCCATCCTGTTCTGGAACATATCCGTCATCAGAGCTCCCGCGTCGTCGGGGTTGTCCGCGCTCCTGCCCTTATAAAAGTCCGGTGCAAAGACAACGAAACCCTCCTGAGAGAGCCTGTCTGTGAGCTCCTTTATGTTGGATAGGGGCGAGTCCACACCCCACCACTCGTGTATCATGATCACCGCAGGTCCCTTGGCCTCCGGCTCAGCCAGGTAGCCCGTTACCCTTGTGCCGTTTACCTCAAACTCAACGTTCCTTCCCATCTTCTTTCCTCCATCTTCATAATTTTACATGAACGTAGGTGTAGTAAAAGTTCTGTTCCACACCGCTTGAAAGCTTCGTCCCCTCTTCCAGTATATCTCCGTCAAAGGTCTCCTTAACCTCCTTTAGGAACTCCTTATGAATGGGGTCTCCCATCTTCGGAGAATAGACGGTGAGAGCGAGTTTATCCTCATCTATCTGGGCGACAGTCCCCACGAGCTCACCCTTGCAGAAGAAGAGGTGCTTCTGCTCCTTATCCTCCTTCTCAAGCTGGGGACATCTTTCCTCAAGAACGCTTTCAAGAAGTTCCTTGGCCCTTTCCTTCTTGCTCACAGCTTCCCTCCAGTTTTACCCTTCCTCTCTCCGCTGATAGCTCCTTACCGGGCTCGTAGGAATTCCTGAGGACGTAGCCGAGAGCTTTACTACCTTCAGAGCTAACGGAGGTGATAACCCCTGCGGACTTCCCTTCTTCTGTGAGCTTGTCTCCCTCCCGGATCTCACCCTCAACCCTCTCCATCCTCACGAGAACCCTCGGCGTCCTTCCCCTGAAGTAGACCCTCGCTATAGCCTCCTGTCCCACATAACAGCCCTTGTTCATGTCAATGGCGTAGCTCAGGACACCCGCCTCAAGGGGAGAGAAGCCCTCCCTGAGCTCCTTTCCTATCTTGGGAACACAGTTTTCTATCCTGAGATCCTCAAACTCTCCATCCTCTATACGATCCTTTTCCGGGAGCTCCTTTTTGAAGGTGGACAACTCGCCCATAACGTCGTAACCTGTCTGGCGGAGCCTTACGGGGTTCCTTGCTACAAGAACACCGTTGACTTTCTTGAGCTGGAAGTCCTCAAGCTCCACGCCGAAGGCGTCTTTTATAAACTCAGAGGCTCCTTCTCCGAAGAGGAATACGTGCTCCATACCTGGGGTCAGATCCTCAAAGAAGACCTTCAGGGAGAGCTTGAGCCTGTTGAACTCATCTATGACCTCCTCCGCAGGCTTCTCCGTGTCCAGTATGTAGTAGTCACCGGGTTTATAGACGAAGAAATCCGCGACGGGCTGACCGTTCTGCCTCAACCACAGGTTGTAGTTGAAGGTTCCGGGACTCAGCGCCTTCACGTTGTTTGTTAATAGGCTGTGGAGGAAGTGGGTGTGCTCCTCCGGGGCGGTCATGCCCTTCATAAGAATCTTTGTGGGCTTCCCGAATACCTTTATCTTTGACCTCTTTAGCTCAATCCATCTCATACTTAGCTTTTTACCACCTCAGCCCCGAACTTTCCATGACGGGGACATACTCAGAGACCCTGTCTTCGCCTATCCTCCACTCCCTCCTTATGTTAAGCCTCAGGGCGTCCTCCACCCCCTTCACCCCGATGTCCTCTATGCCCTTACCCTCACCGAAGAGCTTGGGAGCCTGGAAAAGGATTAGCCTGTCCCAGAGCCCCTCCCTGAGAAACTGGCTTACGGTGTAAGCGCCTCCCTCAACGAGAAGGTGTACAACCTCCCTTTTGGCAAGCTCCTTCAGAAACTCCCTCAGCTCTATCCTCTCCATGTAGAGAAGCTGGACTCCCCTTTCAAGTAGCTCGTTCTCCTTGGCTGGATCTCTTTGGGAGAACACTATAAGTGTCTGGGCTTCCCCATCGGTGACGAGGTTCGCGTCAGGGGGTGTTTCAAGCTCTGGATCTATCACGACTCTCAGGGGCTGTCTCTGGAAAGGTATGTGCCTCACCGTTAGGGACGGGTTGTCCCTCAGAACCGTGTTCACTCCAACGAGAACCGCGGTAGCCTCCGTTCTCAACCTGTGGGCGAACTTCCTGCTCTGAAGGGATGTTATCCACTTGCTCTCTCCGGAGAGGGTGGCTATCTTCCCATCAAGGGTCTGGGCGAGCTTCAATGTTACGAAGGGTCTCCCCTGACTTATGTAGGTGAAGAAGTCCTCGTTGATGAGCTTTGCCTCGTCCTCCAGAACTCCCACATCAACCTCTATCCCTGACTCTCTGAGCTTTGCCACACCCTTACCACCGACGAGGGGGTTCTGGTCAAGAACCGCGACGACAACCCTTCTTACCCCTGCCCTTATGAGGGCGTCCGTGCAGGGGGGTGTTCTCCCGAAGTGGGTGCAGGGTTCAAGGGTAACGTAAAGGGTTGAGCCTTTAGCTTTCTCTCCTGCCTGTTCAAGGGCTACGACCTCCGCATGGGGATACCCCGCTCCCTCGTGATAACCGAGTCCAACTATCTCACCCCCTTTGACAACCACGCATCCGACGGTTGGGTTTGGGTGGGTGAGCCCCTTCCTTCTCCTCGCAAGGGAGAGGGCAAGGGACATGAACTCGCTGTCGCTCATTTAATGGACTCTTCCATTATCTCCCTGATGAGTCTCTCTACCTCCTGGGCTACACCTTTAAGCTCCGGTTCGTTGAGCATATCAAGCATATAGG
>WGFS01000222.1 GCA_015492115.1 Aquificaceae bacterium | reverse complement strand
GAGATACTCTTCCACGATTACTGGTAACTGTTGTCCTCCTTGTGGGGAACTATCCTCAGAATTGCCTCATCGGGGTTTACCTGATCTCCCACTTTAGCGAAGATCTCCTTCACTATCCCTTCTATGGGGGCGTGTATCTCGTTCTCCATCTTCATCGCCTCAACTATCGCTACCGTCTGACCCTGCTCAACGGGCTGACCCTCTTCAACGAGTATCTTGGCAACCTTGCCGGGCATGGGAGGGGTGACGTCTCCGGGCTCGGTAGCCTTCGGTATTCCCCCCTCCGCAGTTGCTCCGCTGGTTGTGGTGGTGGCACCGCCCTGGGCAGGTATAGCCTCCCTCTGGGGGAAGAGCTGTATCTCCTCAAGCCTTCCATCCACCCTGACGTAGTACTTCCTCGGCTTTCCGGGCTGGTCTTCCAAGGATACGCCCTCCACCTTCACCTTGAACTTGTCCCCGTGGTAAACGATCTCAAACTCCACGGGTGCGGCACCGACCACCTTTCCAGCCTCTGTCTCCGCTATCTCTGGCAATTCCTCAACGGGTTCTGGATGTAGCTCTCCCTTTTCCCTTAGAGTGAGGAACTCCTTAGCCTGCATGGGGAAGAGGATGTAGAGGAGGATCTCCTCGTCGTTCGGCTCTCTTCCGAGGAGTTTTTCAACCTCCACCCTGGCTTTATCCCACTCTTCCTGATCCGCCAGGTCTCCCGGTCTGACAGAGAAGTCGGGTTCCTTTCCGGGTCCGAGGATCTTCTCAACGAGCTCTTTGGAGAGTGGACCCGGGGGTTTTCCGTACTTGCCCTCCACGTAGTCCCTGACCTCTTTGGTGATCGTTTTGTACCTCTCTCCTGTTATTACGTTGAGGACAGCCTGAACACCCACGATCTGGGAAGAAGGCGTGAGGAGGGGCGGATAACCGAGGTCCTTCTCAACGTTGGGAACCTCGGCGAGGGCTTCTTCCATCTTGTCAAGGGCGTTCGCCTCCATCAGCTGGGCGACCATGTTGGATATCATTCCTCCCGGTATCTTGTGTATCAGAACCTGAGCGTTTACGCCTGCGTACTCGGTCTCGTACTTCCTGTACTTCTTCTTTATCTTCTTCGCCTCCTCCGCAGCCTCCGCTATCTTGGAGAGGTCAAGACCTGTATCAAAGGGGGTATTCTGGAGCGCTGCGACTATGGTCTCGGTAGCAGGGTGCGAGGAACCAAAGGCGAGCGGTGAGAGGACTGTGTCAAGCATGTCAACCCCTGCGAGGATCGCCATCATGTGGTTTATGGTTGCCATCCCGCTCATGTCGTGGTTGTGGAGAAGAACCGGTATCTGACCTCCTGTTGCCTCTTTTATACCCTTGATGATCTGGTAGCATTCAAAGGGAGGCATTATCCCCGTTGCGTCCTTGAAGGATATCCAGTCAGGTTCCATGTCAGCCAGTTCCTTTGCATACTCCATCCACTTCTCGTAGGTGTGAACGGGGGAACGGGTGTAGCTTATCTCAGCGTGAACCTCACCGCCGAGCTCCTTTATGGCTTTAACCGCAACCTCTATGTTCCTGTTATCATTCAGGGAGTCAAAGACCCTGAAAACTGTCATGCCGTTGGCTATGCACCTCTCCACGAACTTCTTGACGGTCTTGTCGGAGCGAGGTCTGTAGCCCACTATGTTCTGCCCCCTGAAGAGCATCTGGAGTTTGGTGTTGGGCATGACCTCCTTTATTCTCCTGAGCCTTTCCCAGGGATCCTCCTTCAGATACCTCAAACATACGTCGTAGGTCGCACCCCCCCAGACCTCAACCGCGTAGAATCCGCACTTGTCCAGCTTCTCACACAGGGGCAGTAGGTCGTCGGTTCTCACACGGGTGGCGAGCTTGCACTGCTGTCCGTCTCTCGGGGTTAGGTCGGAGATATGTATCTTCTTCTTAACCCCTTTCTTTTCGTATTCCTTCATCTTTTCTCTTATCTCTTCAACAACTTCAACCATTCATATCACCTCCTGCAAAATTATAGTCCGTGGTAAGAGGCAATTACAGCGGACAGGAAGGCAACGAAGTCTTCCTTGTCCCTGTGCTCTTTGTATTCAAATATCTCCGGGTGTTCTTCAAGGTATTTGGTGGTAAACTTACCCGCTCTGAAGTCGGGCTCCTTCATGATCTCTATGAGAAGAGGTATAGTGGTCTTGACTCCCGTTATCTCGTAGGTCTCAAGCGCCGCCTTCATCCTGTCAACCGCTATCTCCCATCTTGGTGCCCAGACGATGAGCTTCGCTATCATGGAATCGTAGTAGGGGGTAACCTCAAAACCTCTGGACGCTGCGTGTTCAACCCTTATTCCGAACCCGCCGGGAACGTAGTACCTCTCTATCGTCCCAACGGAGGGAGCAAAATTGTTCCTGGGGTCTTCCGCGTTCACCCTGCACTCTATGGAATAACCTTTTATCTTTATATCTTCCTGAGAGTACCTCAGTTTCTCACCGGACGCTATCCTGAGTTGCCACTTGACGAGGTCTATTCCGGTTACCATTTCCGTTACTGGGTGCTCCACCTGGATACGGGTGTTCATCTCTATGAAGTAGAGGTTCCCTTCCTCGTCCGCTATGAACTCCATGGTGCCTGCGTTGTAAAAACCTATGTCTCTGGCAGCTTTGGCAACTATGTTTCCGTAATAATCCCTCTTTTCAGGAGTCAGGAGCAGTGAAGGTGCAATCTCCACGAGCTTCTGGTTCCTACGCTGTATGGAGCAGTCCCTTTCACCGAGGTGTATGACGTTTCCATGCTTGTCCCCGAGGACCTGAAACTCTATGTGCTTCGGGTTCTCTATGAACTTCTCAAGGAGGAGGTCTCCACACCCGAAAGCCTTCTGAGCTTCGTTGTAGGCACTCTCGTAGTTTTTAACGAGCTCCTCCTCGTTCCTGCATATCCTTATTCCCCTACCACCGCCTCCGGCGGTCGCTTTCAGAAGAACAGGATACCCTATATCTTTTGCGAGGGCTCTGGCTTCCTCAACGTCCTTGAGGACTCCGTCAGAACCGGGGACTACGGGAACGCCCGCTTTCTTCATGACCTCCTTGGAGCGTGCCTTATCCCCCATGAGCTCTATGACCTGCCAGGGGGGACCTACGAAGGTTATGCCAGCCTCCTCACACATCCTCGCAAACTCTGCGTTCTCCGCAAGGAAACCGTAGCCCGGGTGTATGGCGTCAGCACCCACCTCTAAGGCGAGGTCTATGATCCTCTGCTTGTTGAGGTATGTATCAAGGGGGTCAACCCCTATCATGTATGCCTCGTCCGCCATCTTCACGTGGCGGGCGGTTGATTCTATCTCGTTGTATATCGCGACCGTCTGGATGCCCAGCTCCTTGGCAGCCCTGATTATCCTGCAGGCTATCTCACCTCTGTTAGCGACAAGGAGTTTTTTGAACATCAGGAAACCTCCTCCGTAAGGTCTTTTAAGTTTACCTTAACGCCTTCTAAGACTTCAAAGGCTTTATCCCACTTCTGAACCTTCCAGTCCTTACCACTTTCAGCCAGCAGGATTTTTTTGGGTTTTGTGAATATCCATATTACCTTCCCAACGCCTGCATCCAGAAGCTCCTGAGTCTTCTCAAAGGCGTAATCCTCCACAGACGGGTAATCTTTCAGATCGGCTTTGGTATCTATCTCTATCACCACCTTGGGTGGTATCTTTGTGTATTTACCCGTGAGCTTGAACTTGCCTTTTTCAAAGATCGCTATGTCAAGCAGCCTAAAGGAGTCCTCTCCCGTGAAAAATCCGAGCTCATTGGTGGTAATTACATATCTGTTTTTGTCAAGCTCTGAGAACAGATAGGCGACTATGAGGGCTACCAAGTATGCCTGCAGATCACTGCTTCCGATAACAGCCTCCGGCGGGAGCTTGCCTTCCAGAACCTTCTCGTAGTCTCGGTAGTATATAGGCTTGCCTTTAACTTTTTCGTAGGTAAGCGTGTTTAGAAGTTCTTTTTTAGAAAGCTTTTGTCCTTTAGTCGTTTTTAGCATGCTCACCTTATCCCGTTATCTCCACCCTGTACTCTATAGGGGCGACCTTGTTTATCATGTAGGCTATTGAGCAGGTTCCGGGGTCGTAGATGGTCTTATCAAGGGCTTTTTTAACGTCTTCCTCGCTCACGTCTCCCTTCACCTTAACATTCAGGTATATCTTCAGGAATACCTTGGGGTAGCTGTCGGTCTTCCTGTCCGCGTCGGTCTCTATCTCTATGTCGTCAACCTGCTTTCCTTCCTTGTGGAGAGCCTCGTAGAGGTGTATTCCTACACATCCCGCTATGGACTGGAAGAGAAGCTCTGGAGGTCTTATGCCCCTACCCTTTCCGCCCACGTAGTCCGCTGCGTCTATGGGTACCTCTCTACCTGCTGGGCCTATCCCTACAAAGTGAAAGTCCTCCTTCTGCTTGACCTTGACCTTCATCCAAGACCTCCTCTTTAGATTTCTACGCCCTCTTTATTTAAAAGGGTTTTTAAATTCAGCTTGATACCTTTTAAAACCTCAACTTCCCTGTCCCAGTCGGAGGTTATCCAGTCCTTTCCCGCTTCGGCGATAAAAACCTTCTTGACCTTCGTTATATACCAGATGACCCTCTGGACTCCAGCATCTAAAAGATCGGTGGTTTTTTCATACATATACTCCTCAAAACTTGAATACTTGCTGAGATCAGCTTTCGTATCTATCTCTATGACTACAATAGGAACGCGTTTTGTGTATTTATCTTGTGGTTCTTTCATATCCTCTTTTCTGTAAATAGCTATGTCCAAGCTCCTGAAACTCTTAGAAGAGGTGAAGAAACCGAGCTCATTAGTCAGAGCGGTAAACTCATCTGGCAGAACCTTAAACAGATACTTAAGCAGCAAACTGATGATCAGTGATTGCAATTCACTACTTCCCATCACCGCCTCCGGGGGGAGCTCTCCCTTCAGAACCTTCTTGTAGCCTCTGTAGTATATGGGTTTGCCCTTGACCTTCTCGTAGGTGAGCACCTTGAGGAGCTCCTGTCTCTTTTCCTTAGAGAGCTTTTCCTTGACCGCCATACCCATAATTTAGATCCTGTTCACTATCTCATCAGCGTATTCGGAGGTGGAGACCGCCTTAGCGTCCATACCGATCCTCTTGAATCCCTCAGCAACGTCGGGAGTCCCGACTCTGTCCTCAAAGGTCTTCCTAACCGCGGAGTAAATTCTTTCCGCAGCGGACTTCCAGCCGAGGTACTCAAGCATCATGGCACCTGAGAGTGTTATGGAGAGGGGGTTGGCTATACCCTTGCCCGCAATGTCCCAGGCTGTCCCGTGGGTGCTCTCAAAGAGGGCATATCCGTCTCCTATGTTACCGCTGGGAACAAAGCCGGGACCTCCTATCAGAGACGCTGCGAGATCTGAAACGTAGTCACCGTTCAGGTTCTGGGCTATCACCACGTCCCAGGCTTCGGGTCTAAGGACGAGTTGCATAAGCATCTGGTCGGTTATCACCTTGCTCAGCTTTACCTGTCCTTCTCCGGGTTCCGCCTCAGGGTCTGTCACCACCCTGTCCTTAAATTCCGGCTCCTCAGCGACCTCAAAAGCCCAGTTTATAAAGGCTCCTTCGGTCGCCTTCATTATGTTTCCCTTCCCTATAACAGCGACGTTCTTTCTGCCCGTCTCAAGGGCGTATCGGAGAGCTTTCCTGACGTGTCTCTTTGTCTTGAACTCGCTCATAGGCTTTACGGTTATTCCCACGTCCTCGGGGAAACCGCTCTCCTTGGCTCCCATCTCCTTTATTAGGAACTCTCTTACCTTCTTAGCCTCCTCCGTTCCCGAGAAGAACTCAATCCCTGCATAGACATCGTCCGTGTTCTCCCTGAAAACAACAACGTCCACCCTCTCGGGGTTGGGTATAGGTGTGGGCTGTCCCATCCAGTAAACGGGACGAACCGCAGAATAGAAGTCAAAGGCTCTCCTGAGGGCGGAGTTTATGGAGCGGACCCCCTTTCCAACGGGCGTGCCGAGGGGTCCCTTTATGCCAACGATAGCTTCCTTCAAGAAGTCAAGGGTCTCCTGGGGTAATCTATCTCCTGTCTTCTCCTCAGCCTTATCACCTGCGAGGATCTCAACCCAGATTATTTTCTTCGTACCACCGTAGGTCTTCTCAACAGCTGAGTTCACAACCTTTATCATCGCAGGAGTGATCTCTGGTCCTATGCCGTCACCCTCTATGTATGGGATTATAGGGTTGTCGGGGACGCTTATGCTCTTGTCGGGGTTGAGCTTTATGAACTCACCCTCTGGGGGTCTCTGGATCTTGCCTTCCCATGGGTATACGTTATCAGCTTTCAGAGCTTGCATTATCTCCTCCTAAGAAAAGTGTTAAAAATTTTATGTGAGCCCGAGGGGAGTGTCAAGCATTTTAAAACACTGTTTGAGCTCTGTTAGAATGTTAAAATACTGCCTTAATGAAGGCTCTTCATAAAACCCTTGATGTGCTTGACTTTCTCATGGAAAGAGGCAGGGCGGGTGTTACAGAGATAAGCAACGAACTAAGCCTCAACAAGAACAACGTTTTCAGGATACTTGTTACGCTTGAAGAGCACGGACTCGTTGAGAAGGAAGAGGAAACGGAGAAGTACAAGCTATCAACAGGCTGTGTGGTGCTCGGTTACGGTTTTATACACAAGCACCCTCTTACAAAACTGTCCATACCTGTCCTCAAGAGCCTAAGGTTCAGCCTGGGAGAAACCATAAACCTCGCTATGCTGGACGACAAACAGCAGTTCATCATATACATAGCCTCTGAGGAGACCATAAAACCTGTTAAGGTGAAGCCGAGAATGGGGAGGAGGTTTGGGATAAACAGCTCTGTGAGTTCAGCAAAGGCGATAAAGAAGGCTCTGAGGGGAGAGGCTGGGTTCGTCTTTGACTACGAGCACGATGAGAAGAACGGCATAGCTGGGGGCGCCTGTGTGGTCAGGGATTACAGAGGAAGACCCATAGCCGCGGTTGAGGTTCTCGCCCCGATGTACAGGATGCCTTTGAGTCGTATTGAGAAGGATATAAAACCTCTCCTTGAGGATGCTGCGCTTGACATCTCCCTTAAACTCGGTTACTGGGATTAGAGTTTTCCGAGTCTCTTTGAAAGTTCCTGAGCTGCGGAGATGGCAACTTCCCTGAACCTCGTACGCAACAGTTCTTCAGGGACTCTGTAAGCTGGGGCGACCACACTCACGGTGTAGCTTACCTTTCCTGCGTAATCAAAGACAGGTGCCGCTATGCTTACCACGTCCTCCTCGTACTCCCCAAGGTTTACGGAGAACCCCCTCTTCTTTATAACCTTTAGCTCCTCTCTAACCTCCTCGGGTTCCTTAGTCCTCTCCGTATACTTCACCCACTTTACCTTCTTGAAGTAGTCCTCAACCTCCCTGTCGTCAAAGTAAGCTAAGTATATCTTCCCGGAAGCGGACGCGTACATGGGAAGCACCCTACCGAACCTTGAGAGTATCCCCACCTCCTTTTCAACCTCCTGCTTCTCTATGTAGAGAACTTCGTACCCTATACGTGTAGTCAGGTAAGCGTTCTCTTTTAGCCTTTCTACCACATCCCTCAGTATGGGTTTGGCGAGGTTTCTTACGTCAAGATGCTGGAAGTAAGCCCTTCCGAGCTCAAAGCACTTTACGCCGAGCATGTACCTGCCGGACTCCTCATGGTAGCTCAGCCACTCTCTGTCAACGAATATCTCAAGGATTCTCTCTATCCTCTCAGGCTTGAGTCCCGTTTCTCTGTGGAGGTTGTCAACCGTCCTGGGTTCTTTCTCTATGAGAAAGAGGATACGCATGGCGTGATCTACGTTCTGTATAAGGTAAAAGCTCTTATCTCTGTGCATCTTTACGCCTCATATTATACAATTAGAAGTTCGGGGTTAATCTATGGACAGAAAGCTCGTCATACTCGGTGCCCAGTGGGGTGACGAAGGAAAGGGAAAGATAGTAGACCTGCTCTCGGAGAGCTACGAGGTTACCGTAAGGTATCAGGGAGGTAGCAACGCAGGACACACGGTTATAGCCAACGGAGAGAAGTTCATACTTCACCTCTTACCGACGGGGATACTTCACCCTCACGTGATAGGTGTCATAGCTCAGGGAATGGTGGTTGACCTTGAGGTTCTTGAGCAGGAACTTGAAGGTCTGGCTGAGAAGGGCATCTCTTACGAGGACAGACTCCTTGTAAGCGACAGAGCGCATCTCGTCATGCCCTACCACAAACTCCTTGACAGGCTCTTTGAGAAGAAAGGTGGAATAGGCACCACTTTAAGAGGGATAGGTCCAGCCTACATGTTCAAGTTCGGGAGGAAGGGGATAAGGCTGGCAGACCTTGACGACGAGAAGCGTCTGTATTCCCTCATAGAGGAGAACGTGGCCTTTGTTAAAGACATATGCGAGAAGGTGTTCTGTGAGAACCACGACCTTGACACACAGAGGATATTTGAAGAAACCCTTGAGAGATACGGAAAGTACAAACACCTCGTCAAGGATGTGTCCCGATACCTTCTCAAAGCTGATAAAACCCTCCTCTTTGAGGGGGCTCAGGGAACCATGCTGGACGTGGACATGGGAACCTACCCCTACGTAACCTCTTCCAACTCTTCAGCCTTGGGACTTTCAAACGGGACAGGGCTCTCTCCCAAGTTCTTCTCGGACGCTTACCTGGTGGGTGTAGCCAAGGCGTACACCACGAGGGTAGGAGGCGGTCCCTTCCCCACAGAGCTGAAGGGGGAGGAAGGAGACAGGTTGAGAGATCTGGGAGGGGAGTACGGCTCAACAACGGGAAGACCCAGGAGGTGCGGGTGGTTAGACCTTGTCGCCCTCAAGTACGCTGTGGAGCTGAACCACTTTGATGGAATAATCCTCACAAAGCTGGACGTTCTTGACACCTTTGACGAGGTAAAGGTATGCGTCGCCTACGAGTACGAGGGTGAGAGGCTGGAGAGCTTCCCAGCCTCCCTCAGAGTCCTTGAGAACGCGGTTCCAGTCTATGAGACCCTGAAGGGGTGGAAAAGTAGCACGAAGGGAGCCAGAGATGTAAAGGAACTTCCCAATCAAGCTAAGGAGTACATACGTTTTATAGAGGACTTCACAGGTGTTCCTGTTATAATGCTCTCCACCGGTCCCAGAAGGGAAGAGTTTGTATGGCTCAGGGAACTACCTCAGATAAAGGTGAGCTCTTTGTAAAGAGGGCAAAGCAGTTAAACCTCGCCTTTGCAGGAACGGTAACCCTCTTCTTTGTCGTTGGTCTCGCCCTTTACAGCTTCTTCTCCATGCCTGTATCTCCAAGACTGATACTCTACATTTACGGAGTAGAGCTGGCCACCGGGGTCATCGGTTACGCGGTGGCGTTCCTCGTTAGAAAAAAGATGTTCCCTGTGAGCATGACGGACAGGTACTGGAGCTATACCGCGGTAAGGAGGTACTTCTGGAGTTACGTTCTTCTCTGCGTTCCCTTTGGGATAGCCTTCCTGTTCTTCATATTTGCGGGTAGCTTTTCAGCCTTACTGCTCGGATACCTCCTGTCCTTGTGTGGTTTAATACTCTTTAGACCCAGAAAGGGGGATGTGATATGAACAGAGAAGAGGTTATAAAGAAGCTCTACGAAGAAGACCCTCAGTTCAAGGAGTGGAAGGACAAGCACGATGAGCTTGACAAGGATATAGCAAAACTTGAGAAGCACCACCCCATGACCCACGACCTTGAGCTTGAGATAGAACGGCTTAAGAAGGAAAAGCTATACTACAAAGACCTCATGGAGCGGAGGATACAGGAAGCTATGAAGAAGCATACAGCGTAGGGTCAGGAACGCCCGCCTTTCTAAAACCTTCCTTTCTTTCAAGGCACTTTGGACATACACCGCAGTGGGTGTCTCCCTTTGGTCTCATGCAGGAGAAGGTCAGTCTGTAGGGCACCTTTCCCCAGAACCTCCCTATAACCTCCCACTTCTCAAGACCCATGAAGGGTGTCTCTATACTTACCCTCTCCTTTGCACCTTTGGAAACTATATTTTCAAGGGCATCAAAGTACTCCCTGTTGTTGTCGGGAAAGGGGTATATACCGAGGCTCCCTATGGCTATCCTCTTTATCCCTCTTCTGTAAGACTCCGCAACCACGCCCACGGTTAGTGTGAGGTTCCTCATCGGTATCTCAAGCTTTCCCCTTGAGGGGCTTATACCTACCATCGGAAGAACCCTGAGAGGGAGCAGTTTCTTATACCTTTTCTTCAAGACAGCCCAGAGCCTCTCAGCCCATCGGAGCTCTCTTCTCTCCCATGGAAGACCACAGCGAACGTAGAGAGGAAGAACCAGGAAACCCTCTTCAAGGTAGTGCACGAGTAGGGAAGAGCTCTCAACCCCAGCGCTGAAGAGAACTGAGACCTTCTTCATCCCACACTTCCAAGCCCTGAACCCGCTATGTGCCTCCCACCGTCCACCATTATCACCTCACCGGTCATGCTCTCAGTCTTTAGAAGGAACTCTGTAAGCTCACAGACCTCTTTGAGGGACACCGCTCTCTTGAGCGGTGTGTTTTTGAGTATCCTCTCCCACTCCTCCTCGGTAAGGTCTTCAGCCTTCAGGGTTGGTCCAAGGGCTATGCAGTTCACGGGAACGTGAGGGGCGAACTCCTTGGCAAGAACCTTTACCGCTGTGTGTAGGGCTCCCTTGGCGAGGAAGTAGGCGCTGTAATTCTTGTAGGGAGTGTGCTCTACAGCCCAGTCTCCGAAGGCGAGGATATGTCCCCTTGTATCCCCTTCGTTGAGTAGCATCCTTTTGTAGGCTTCTTTAGAGAGGAGGACAAAAGCCATCGCTATGGGTCTGAAGTGCCTATCTATGTCCTCAGCGGAAACCTCCTCAATGGGCGTCCTGAAGTAGGGTGATGCGAGGTGAATGAGGGCGTCTATCCTCCCGAACTCCGAGTAGGTCTCTTCAACAACCTTCTTACAGAAGTCCTCCTCTGAGAGGTCCCCCTTTAGAAGAAGAACCCTTCTCCCGAGGGAACCTGCTACCCTTTCAAGGCGCTTTACCTCTTCATCGGAAGACCTGTAAACGAGCGCAAGGTCGTAGCCTTTCCTCAGGAGGTGCTCAGATATATCCCTCCCTATCCTCCTTACTCCTGTCACTATCGCTACCTTTCCCATCTTCCACCCTGAACTTAAATTCAACGGTCCTGAACTTCCCAGCTATTTTATAGCCTATGCGGAGCTTAACTCTATTAGCTTTGTCATGGAGCTTCTGAAAGTAAAGGAAGCCCTTGAGTTTGGCTCCGGGGAGGAGCTTGCCAGGGATGAAGGCTTTGTTTATGACGTCCTCCACGTCTCCATCGTAGGGTGGACCAGCGAGAAATCCAAGTCCGTAGTGAGGAGTCCCAAATCCGAGACCAACCGCAAAGCCAACCCTTGAACCTCCCCTTACAGCCTCAACCGCGTCCTTAGGTTCAAGGGCGTTGTACT
>WGFS01000221.1 GCA_015492115.1 Aquificaceae bacterium | reverse complement strand
GTCTTTGTAGCTGTAAATCCATCCATCCGGGGCATCATGGCGTCCATGAGGATCACATCAGGTCGCTCTTCTTTGACCTTTAAAAGAGCCTCTTCACCGTCCTGAGCTTCCACCACCTCGTAACCCCACCTCCCGCAGAACAGTTTGATAAGGGTTCTGTTCTGGGGCTCGTCGTCCACAACAAGAACCTTTGCCCTTTCCTCTTCCATACTAACTTAGGATAAGATAAAGCCCTCTGACCTTGCCCTTCAATCCGGCACCTACTACGAGATTCCCCTTGGATTTCTCTAAAACTAAGAAACTCTCCGTCAAGGCATCTATCCTCTCCACAGGAAGGTTGAAGCAGGCGGTCGTCAGGGCATCAAGCCTGGCACCACAGAAGTCGTCCTCCAGCAGGGTTAGACTTGAGTAAAAGTTCTCCTGACTCCCCTTACCCGGGTTGAGTATGTGGTGGGTGTCCCTCGTTTTTATGAACCTTTCATAATCTCCGCTCGTTGAGATGGTTGTCTTCCCCTCTTTCGTCTCTATTACCCCCATGTGCCCCTTGCCGTCCGGGTCCTTTATCGCTATCCTCCACCTCCTCCCGAAGGTGCATATCTCACCTCCTATGGAGACGAGAACTTCTGTCGCCCCCATGTCTATAAGGAACTCAGCAAGCTTCTGGGCTGTCCACCCCTTAGCTATGCCTCCCAGGTCCAGCCTCATGCCCTCCTCTTCTAAAAAGACTTCGTCTCCTCTGATCTTCACCTTCCTGTAGTTCACCAGCCTTTTCAACCTCTCTACCTCTGAGGGCGCGGGGATCTTTTCTTGCCCGGTTCCGAAGCCGTAGAGTCCCTGGGTTAACACCCCCACGGTGGGATCAAAGAGTCCTCCGGTTTCCCTGGCTATCCCAACCGCCTCCTTTACCAGCTCCACAACGTCAAGAGGACACCTGACGGGTGATATTCCGGCGTGTCTGTTTATTTTTGATATGAAGGAGTCTTCCCTGTAGGCGGAGAGCTTCCTCTCGTGATCCTGTGCTATAGAGTAGGCTTCCTCAAGGAAGTTCTTTCCGAGATCCGCCTTTATAAGTATCTCGGTGGACATCACCGTCCCTCTGAACTCTCTGAGCTTTCTGAAAACACCGAGCATGTCTACCACCTCCCTGTTATGACAAGTCCCGTCTCTTCCTCCGAGACCTCCACTCCCACGCTGTATCTCTTAACTACCGCGTAGCTTATACCGAAGGTAAGGAGAACGCTCGCAAGGACGTCGTGAACGTAGTGAGCCTTTGCGTGAACCCTGCTCGCACCCACAAAGGAGGCTAATATCACCGCGGGGATACCCTGAGAGCTTCCATACCTCCTCTGGAGGTACCAGGCTCCAGCAAAGGCGGAAGAGGTGTGTCCGGAGGGAAAGGAGTGTTTGCTTCCGTTCGGTCTCCTCTCGTGCACCGTAACCTTGAGGGCGTAGGTAGCTCCCATAGAGAGGGCGTAGGAGATCCCCAGTTCCTTCATCCCTTCCGTGTCCTTCTCTTGATAGGAATGGATTAAGGCGTATGCGGGTATCGCTACCTGGAAAACATCACCGTACAGAGTAAAGAGATCCTTAGAAAAGGAGAGAAGAGGAAGGAACAGGAGGAGCAGGATCATCATAGCCTTCCTAAAAAGTGTACTCAAGATAAACGCTCCCGAACCAGGCTTTTATCCTGTCCTTCCCGTACCAGTTCCTTATGTACTCGTTGGAAGAAGTCTGGTAGTAGTTGACCGCACCCTTCAGCTTTACACCCGATAGACCGAAGCTCTTTACGAAAAGGAGTCCTACCGTGTTTGAGCTGAACCTGGAGAGTCTGTAGTCCACCGCGATGTACCTGTCGGTGAGGGTGTATTCGTCCAGCCTCTTTGCGAAGTTAGCCTTGGTCTGGGTGTAGTACCTGAACCTCACACCCGCGGTAAGGGAACTCGTTATGTCCCTCAGGAGCTTGATATCTCCCGTGTGGGACTTTATGCCCCAGTCATCGGTGTAATACCTGTAGGAGAGGTTAAGGCTCGTGGGTTCGTTTATCAGCTTGACGAACTTCACCGCGAAGGCGTGTCCCTGGCGCTTCTCCGGGAGGGTCTCAAACCTTGCGAAGTCCTTCCTGAGCAGATAGTGGTAGGGTGAACCAAGGAAACCCACGGAGTGAAGGTTAGAGTAAACGAGCTGAACCATGGCGGTTGGGGATAGGAGCTGGGTGAGGGACAGGTCTATCTTCCTCTCCTTCCTGTCGCTCCTGGGGAGGTTCCTCTTGAAGGTCGGACTCCACCTGTCAAAGGACTGGGAGAAACCCACACCCACAGCGGTGTTCTGTAGGTTGAGCTGGCGGACGTAGTTGGCGAAAACAGACCTTCCCGTGTAGTCCCTCTCGGTAGAGTAGTAGACGCCGAAGGTGAAGGAGTTGTCCCCGTCGTCGTAAACACCGAGGAGAGTGGGGGCGTACCTCACGTCATCAAAGGTTCTTCTTCCCGTAGCACTCGTTACAGCGTCCGTCCTGACTGGAGAGCCACCCTTCCTTATGCTCGCTGCGGAAATGGCGTCTATCCTCATCTTTATGCCTATCAGGAACTTCTTGGTGAGCGTCTTGAAGAAGGAGAAGTTTGGAGAGTAAACCTGAACGTCCGTGTTGTCAGCGTAGAAGTCAAGGCTGAGACTTCCCTTGTCCTGAAGTGAGCTCGCTATAGCCTTAAAAGGTAGAAGGAGTCCCAAAAGACCGAGCCATCTCCTCATCTGCATCCGCATCCTCCCTGAAAGGAGCTTTCACCACCTGCTGAGGCTTCCTTTATCAGGAAGACGTGTCCCTCCTGTTCAGCCTCCGACTCCACGGGCTCTATCAGCATCTTGTCCTGGGCGAAGTACTCCCTCTCGTAAGGCTGAACCCTGACCAGCTTCTCAGAACAGGAGAAAAGAAAAAGCGAGAGGAGGGGAAGGAACAGCGGTAACCTCATCTCAAAACCTCCTCTATGGCACCCTTGAGGACACCGATGTTATCCTCGGTGAAGCTGGAGGGGAAGTACTTGACGAGGACGCCGTCCTTATCTATCAGGTAGGAGGATGGCATACCTATGGGTCTGTATCTCTTTATCACCTCCTTCTTGCCGTCGTGAAGGACGAGGAAGTTGACCTCCTTACCGGTGAGTTCCTCAAGACCTTTCAGGAACTTCTCTGCCTTCTCGGGGCTCCTGTCCACGTTTACCGCCACTATCAGGAAACCTCTGTCCTTATACTCCTCCTGGAGCTTTATAAACTCGGGCATCTCCGCCTTACAGCCTGTGCACCAGCTCGCCCAGAAGTTGAGGAGAACTACCTTTCCCTTAAAATCCTTAAGGCTGTAAGTTTTTCCCCCGTCAAGTCCGGGGAGACTGAAGTCCGGGGCGGGAGTTCCTGCCTTTGGTACCGCGAAAGCAAGTCCCACCAGGAACAGCATCATCGTCAGATACCTCATCTCTTCACCTCCTTTACTTGCAAAGGTTTGAGTTGAACTGAGGGTATATGAACCCCGGGGCACCACCCTGGGGGTTCGGATACTTGTGACACGCGTTGCAGGAGAACCTGTTGTTGGGGTCGGTCGGGTTCCCCCTCGGGTCAAAACCGAATATGCTCGTGAAGGTGTGCTGGGTAGTGCTCTGGGCGAGGGTCGTTCCGTTGGAGTCTATTATCCTGACGTAGTAGCCTCCGGGCGGAGTTATGTCCGATAAAAGTCTTTTAAGAATGAAAACGTTCCCCTTTCCCTTGTAGCCTTTGGAGTTGGGGTCTTTGATATATCTGGAGTCGTAGATCGGGTTATAAGAACTGTCCAGTAGCTGTATGTATAGCTCACCCCCGCACACCTGGGACATATCGTCGGGGTTGTTTGCGGTAGCAGACTTAAAGACCGTCCCTGCCATCAGGAGGTGTCTCTGGGGCTGGAGATCCACGTTGTGACACCCGAGGCAGTTCCTCCCCTGGAAGTGCCAGCCCTGGGACTGAAGCCCTGTGGTTTCACCCTCTCCGCCCTCCTCACCACCACATCCCACGAGTATGCTCAGCAGAAGTGCAATCGGTATGTACCTCTTCATCTCCAACCTCCTACTCCAGGGTGCTTGAGATTATGGAGAGCTGTCCGCTCGCCACGAGGATACCCATGACTATCAGGAGAAAGCCTCCCGCGTACTCTACCGCTGTGAAGAACCTTGAGAAGTTCCTTACGAAGTTCATGAAGGCTGACCAGAAGAGCCCTGCGAGGATAAAGGGGATGCCGAGACCTACTGAGTACAGGGTGAGGAGCTTTATACCTTCCAGGACGGAGTCCTGCTGGCTCGCTATGAGGAGAATAGATCCTAGAACCGGACCTATGCAGGGGCTCCAACCCGCACCGAAAGTCAGTCCAACGAGGAAGGAGCCGAACATACCCACCTTTGAACCGCCCTGCTTCCTCATCTGCCTGTAGAGGAGCATGTGAACGTTCATCAGGTAAAGTCCTGTGACGACAGCCCACACCCCGGCGAGAGCCTTGAAGGTCTCCGTATCAAGTACACCGAAGGCGTATAGGGAGGCTCCCAGAAGTCCAAGTCCGGAGAATATCTTTAAGAAATCCTGCCTTATGAGGAGGTTGGAGAAGTGGAGTCCGAAGAAGACTATGACCCCACCTCCTATCTTGGCTATGATCTCCCTGTTGTCGGTGAGGAACTGGCCAATAAAGGATGCTCCAGCCCCGAGGGAGATGAATACCGTTGAAAAGCCTAAAACAAAGAACAGTACGGGTATAAGGGTTTTTGAAATGACCGCCTTTTCCTCCTGGGCGTTTACGCCCGTTATGTAGGAGAGATAGCCTGGAACTATGGGAAGGACGCACGGGGCGAGGAAGCTGAGAAGCCCCGCGGTGAATGCGCTTACAAGAGTTACCTCCATCTTTCAACCTCCTCAGTTGTTGGGTGCCCCGTTCTGGATCCACTGGAGGATCTTCTGGTAGTTGACAGAGTTCGGTGGTATTACCTGACCGCCCCCGTGGGATACGGTTCCGGTCGCTTTGAGGAGTAACCTTGAGTTCGCAGGGTTTGCGGTATTTACGAACTTGTTTACCTCAGCCCACTTGTTGGTTGCCATGCTCAGATGGAAGTTCCCAGCACCTCCGTGACATCCAGCACAGTTTGCGTTGAGTATGGGGAGGACATCGTTCTGGAAACTGACCGTCTGGGTTCCCCCACCTGTTCCACCACCTTGGTTACCGCCTCCTTGGTTACCTCCACCTTGATTACCACTCTGGTTGCCTCCTGGATTTCCTCCAGATTGAGCCTGGCATTTCCCGTATTCGTATTCATCATCGTCGTCCGAGTCGTGCAGGTCGTAGATACCATCGTTGTCGTCATCGTTGTCTATGTGATCAGGTACGCCGTCGTGATCCCTGTCCTTCTGCTCAAGTCCTTCGGGAACCCCATTGCAGTCGTAATCATCCAGATTGTCGGGGATCCTGTCAAAGTCGTTGTCCTCTACCTCGTCAGGTGTTCCGTCTCCGTCCGAGTCGTGGAGCTGAGCGGGTGGGGTAAATGTCCCAGTCCCCGGTTGGAGGTTTGAAGTTGAAGAATTCATCGTATCGCTTGATGGGTCAACGGATACGTTGGCATCCCCGTTTACCTTTACGGACTGACTACCCTTAAAGGTCAGAGTACCCATAAGATTTCCATTAGAGTCATAGAGAGCGAAGGTGTACTCCCTTCCTTTTATCAGCTTCAGGGTGAAGTTTCCGTTCCCATCTATGACCGTTCCACCGCTTAAAGTTCTGCTGTTAGCCTGCGTGGTGGCAACTATGTACTGGGGCGAGCTACCCCCTGATGCACCAAGGGACATACCCGATACCTGCCCCGAAGATATGCTCCCGTTTAAAGTTGAGTAGTTCAAGCCCGTTGCACTCTCGCTACCTCCACCACCGCCTCCTCCACAGGAGACTAAAAAGCCCACAGCAAAGATCCCGGATACAAGCAGTCCTTTTCTCATGGCACACCTCCTTCAGTGATTTGCAAGTGCGAACCCCAGTATCAGGACAGTCGGCAGTACGAGAAGTCCTATCTTAGAGGCGAGTTGAAACTTCTTCCTCGTACTTTCAACTTCCTCAAGCAAAGCCTTTAGCTCCCTGTTTTCGTTCATGAGCTGTCTGTTAACCCTCAGAAGCTGAGCGACGTGCTCCCTCATCTCTTCAAGGTTCAGTGTCCTCACATCAACCATCCTCTCCATCGTTCTCACCTCCTGCCCACCGATTAGCAAGAAGTGTGCCAAAACAGAAGTGCTTGATAATAGGGGATTTTTGTAAAGAGAGATCTTGTGCGTGTATCCTTTTGCTACACTATCTGCTGAGACCGTACTTTTTCATGAGTCTGTATATCTCAGCCCTCGTCTTCCCCGAGAGCCTTGAAGCCTTTGATATATTTCCCCCGCTTATCTCCAGGATCTTTTTTAGGTAGTTCCTTTCAAACTCTTCCTTAGCCTCGTGGTAAGGTTTTACACCAGTGAATGATTCTGATACACCTGTATCCTCGTGGAAGTATATACGTTCTATAACAGTCCCTTCACTCAGTATAAAGCTCCTCTCTATGGTGTTTTCAAGCTCCCTGACGTTGCCGGGCCAGTCGTAGGATAGGAGTTGCCTCTTGGCTGACTCGGAAAGCTCCTTAGTGTCTGTCCCGAACTTCTCCGCCGATCTCTTTATGAAGAAGTAGGCGAGGGGCAGTATGTCCTCCTTCCTCTCCCTCAGAGGAGGTATGTGTATGTGTATGACGTTGATACGGTAAAAGAGGTCTTCCCTGAACTCACCCTTTTCAACCATCTCTTTGAGGTTCCTGTTGGTTGCACAGAGAACCCTAACATCCACCCTCCTGGGTCTGTTGGACCCTATAGGTCTTATCTCCTTCTCCTGAAGGAGTCTCAGGAGCTTTGCCTGCAGTGGGAGCGGTAAGTCCCCTATCTCGTCCAGGAAGAGCGTTCCTCCTTCCGCCTCCTCAACTATGCCCTTCTTATCCGTGTATGCACCTGAAAAGCTCCCCTTTTTGTAACCGAACAGCTCAGCCTCTATTAGGTTCTCCGGAAGCGCTGCGCAGTTGACAGCTATGAATGGTCTCTTAGCCCTCCTGCTACTCCTGTGTATCAGCTTTGCAACGACCTCCTTACCCACTCCGCTCTCACCCGTTATCAGGACGGATGTATCAAAGGGCGCCACCTTCTTGGAAGTGTCCAGAACCCTTCTCATCTGAGGGCTTTCCGCCACAACATCTATGCCTAAGAACTCCTCTAAGTCTCTCACCCTCTCCCTGAGCCTCTTGGTCTCTATCGCCTTGTCCAGTATGTTTGTGAGTTCGTCAAAGTTTACGGGTTTAGTCACGTAGTGGTAAGCTCCCCTCTTTATGCTCTCTATAGCGTCCTCTATGCTCCCGAAGGCGGTCATTATGATCACGGGGAGCTCTGGGAACCTCCTGTGTATCTCCTCCACGAGCTCAGTACCGGAGAGTTCAGGCATCTTTTGATCCACGAGGACAACGTCAAACCTTCCTGCCACCCTGAGGGCTTCCTGCGGAGAGGAGGTGGTAAAGACCTCTTTAAAATCCTTCTTGAGCTTCGCCT
>WGFS01000220.1 GCA_015492115.1 Aquificaceae bacterium | reverse complement strand
TCAGAGGGCTATTCAGACCTTAATATTCTCGGCGGAGGAAGCAAAGAGGTTAAACGGAGAGACATTCCCTATAGACGCCCACCCCAACGGCGTAGGAAAGGTGGGATTCTACATCAGGGTTCCCGTAGGAATAGTTTCCGCAATAACACCCTTCAACTTCCCCCTCAACCTCTCCATGCACAAGGTCGCCCCTGCCCTCGCCTGCGGAAACGCGGTTATCCTGAAACCCTCCGAAAGAACTCCCTTAACCCCCATAATGCTCGCGGAAGTTCTACTGGAGGCAGGACTTCCTCCCAAGGCTCTCTCTGTTATACCCGGATACGGGGACGTGGGAAAGGCTATGACCACCCATCCGGACGTCAGGGTCGTTTCCTTCACGGGGAGCAAGAAGGTGGGAGAGCTCATAACCCGTCAGGTGGGAATAAAGAGGGTTGTTCTGGAACTTGGCTCCAACTCCGCCATAGTGGTTCACAGGGACGGAGACCTTGAGAAGGCTGTCCAGAGAGCGGTTATGGGGGGATACGCGATAGCGGGGCAGGTCTGCATCTCCGTTCAGAGGGTCTTCGTCCACGAGGAGGTCTTTGACAGATTCGTGGAGCTCATGAAGGAGAAGGTGAAAGGGTTAAAGGTGGGAGACCCAATGGACGAGAGCACAGACGTGGGACCCCTGATAAGCGGTTCTGAGGTGGTCAGGGTTCAGGAGTGGCTGAGCGAGGCTGTCCAGAAAGGAGCGAGAGTAGAGATGGGAGGCACAGCCCGTGCTGAGAAGACAGCCCTCTTTGAACCCACGGTGGTCTCCTTAGTCCCTCCTGAGACCAGGCTCTTCAAGGAGGAAGCCTTCGCGCCCGTGGTTATAGTTGACCCCTACAGGGAGGTGGAGGAGGCGATAGATCTCGTGAACAGCTCCGAATATGGACTCCAGCTTGGGGTGTTCACTAACGACATAAAGGTCGCCTGGAAGTTCATAAAGAAGGCGGAGGTGGGAGGTGTGCTCATAAATGAGGGACCCACCTTCAGGGTTGACCACCAGCCCTACGGGGGTGTCAAGAACTCGGGTATAGGAAGGGAAGGACCAAAGTTCGCGGTTGAAGACTACACTGAGATAAAGACGGTTATATTTGATCTAACTTGAAAGGAGGTTGCCCATGAGCGTGAGACACCAGATGAGGGCTAAGGTTGAGGAGCTCTTCAAGATCATGATAGATGACCCCGACTTCCCGAGGGAAGAGGAGGCAGTCGTTTACGTTGTCTTCGTTCCCCAGGAGGGCGAGGTCGCAGAGGAGGACATAGAGGTCTCGGAGCAGGAGATTGATTTAGAAGACAGGGATAGTGTGAAGAAGTTCCTGGACAGGACAACGAGGGAGTCCCTTGAGGCTGATGTGAAGGGGCTCAGGCTCTACGGATACGTCTTTGAGTCCGAGGGCGGACTTAAAATAATTACAAAGAAGTCAGAGGACCTTTCCGAACCCATCCTCACACGCATAGAGCGCATGAGAGAGGAGGTATGAGACTTAAAAGGGGCGCCTATAGGGAAATAGGCAAACACTTCCTTTCAATAGCGCTGGTATCCCTGACAATAGGCTTGATAACTCCCTTGTTCAGAGAGGAAACTCATCGTCTAAGCTCTATGGTCGTGGGCTTTATCGCGTGGTTAGTTCTGTTCCTGATAGGAGTATATTTTCTTAATAGAGGTGAGAAGGATGGATGAATACACTTTGAACTTTCTCTTAGTGGTCTCTCTGGTAGCGGTTGTTGGAGTAGCTTTAATAATTCTTACCTTAAAAGAGCCCACACCCAAGAAGACCTGAAACATGAAAGCCTGCATAGTGCTTGCAGCTGGTGAAGGAAAGAGGCTCGGGCTGAGGAAGCAGTTCATAGAGATCCAAGGAAAGCCCCTCTTCATGTACTCCGTTGAGAAGGCTCTCAAACTCTTTGATGAAGTCATCCTCGTTCTCCCAAGGGATGCCCTCACAAGGATATCCGTTCCCGAAGGCGTAAAGAAGGTTGAGGGTGGAAGAGAGAGACAGGATTCGGTTCTGAACGGGATACTTGAGACGGAGGCTGAGGTGGTCGTAATCCACGACTCCGCAAGACCCTTGGCTACAGAGGAGATGTTCAGGGAGGTCTCCAACCTCGGTGAGTACGATGGGAAGATAGTCGCTGTGCCATCACGGGATACTCTGAAAGAGGTCTCCCACGATACCGTTTTGAAAACCATAGACCGCTCCCACATATGGCTCGCTCAGACTCCTCAGGCTTTCAGGAGAAAGGTGCTCTTGGAGTGCCACTTCAGGGCGAGGAACGAGGGCTTCTACGGCACCGACGACGCGAGCCTCTTAGAGAGATACGGCTATAAGATAGGGGTAGTTATGGGCTCTTACTGGAACGTGAAGGTGACCTACAGAGAGGATCTTCAGTTTCTGGAAAAACTGCTGAGCAAGGAGGTATGAGATGAGAGTTCACATTCCCAGGGCTGTCCTGTTCCTTCACGCCTTTCCCCTGAGCAGGGAGATGTTCACCCACCAGTCTGAAGCCCTTGAGAAGGAGGGAATACCCTACGTAGCCCTTGACTATCCGGGCTTCGGTGAGGAACCGCCCTTTCCGGGTGAGCTGAGCGTTGAGAGGCTGACGGACTTTGTAATCTCTAAGATAAACTCCTTCGGAGTTAAGAAGATCGTCCCCGTCGGGGACAGCATGGGGGGTTACATAATCTTTGACCTCTTCAGGAGGTACAGGGAGCTCTTGGCAGGACTCGTCTTCGTTGCGACAAGGGCGGAGGGAGAGACGGAGGAGGGAAGGAAGGCACGCTACAACCTTATAGGCAGGGTGAAGGAGGAGGGAACGGACTTCCTCGTGGAGACGATGCTTGAGAACCAGACCTCCCCGGCCACGAAGAGGGACGAGAGGAAGATGAACCACCTAAGATGCATGATGGAGAAGGCAACGAAGGAAGGGATAATCAAGACCCTGAAGGCTCTCGCAGAGAGACCAGACAGCACAGAACTCCTCCCCCGGATAGACCTTCCCACCCTCGTGGTCGCGGGTAAGGACGACGAGAGGGTAACCCCTCCGGAGGTGGTCAGAAGGATAGCGGAGGGGATAAAGGGTTCACGCTACGTTGAGCTTGAGAACTCAGCCCACCTCCCACCCTTTGAGAACTCCGAGGGCTTCAACAGAGCTCTCTTAGATTTCCTGAGGGAGGTCTTTTGAAGAGGTTCGTATATATACTTACAGAGGAGGAGCTGGGAGGTATCCTTGCGGGAAGACCCGTCCCCCTTGAAGTTCTTGAAAGAAAAGAGGGTAGTATTACCGTCGCCTCCTACGAACCCATAGAGGGTATGGAGCCTCACAGGGTTGAGGAGGTATCTGAGGACTGGAAAAAGTGGAGGGAGAGCTTCGGGCATGTTGAGGTTGAGGACTTCGTGATAATGCCACCCTGGAAAGTTCCGATCTTCATAAACCCGGGTATGGCTTTCGGAACGGGGCTTCACCCCACCACGAGGCTCTGCATAAGGCTCATCAGGGAATATCTGAAGGAAGGAGACTCGGTCTTAGACGTGGGGACGGGGAGCGGGATACTCTCCGTAGTTGCGAAGAAGCTGGGGGCTGGGAAAGTTCTTGGCATAGACATTAGCGAGGATGCTGTCCGCTCCTGCGGTGAGAACGCCAAGCTCAACGGGGTAGAGGTAGAGTGCAGGCTCGCAAGACCCTCTGAGGTGAAGGAGAGTTCTGACCTCCTCGTTGCTAACCTTGAACTCCCCATATTCAGGGAAGAGCTC
>WGFS01000219.1 GCA_015492115.1 Aquificaceae bacterium | reverse complement strand
CAGAGCAGGTATAGACGTAGGACTTGATGAGCTTCTTGCGGTGGTGTCAGAAAATCCTGGGCTAAAGAGCTTTATAGTTTCAGGAAGAGAACTCAAGGCTTTCAATCAGTGGTTTAACAAGGAGAGGGCGAAGCTAAGGAGTCAGATAGATTATCTGAGGAACGAGATAAAGGAAAAGAGCTATGAGGAAGAAGGACTAAAGCGCTTGAAGGAGAAACTTCAGGAACTTGAGGTAAAAGACAAGGTTCTCTCAGCCCACAGGAAGAGGTGGATAGACACACAGCTTCACAGGATAGCGAGAAAGGTGGTGGACATACTTTATGAGACGGGGCATAAAGTCATCTACATTGGAAGGAACGCCCTTGAGAGCAAGAACGGGATAAATCTGGGAAAGAAGACCAATCAGGAGTTTGTGTCTATACCTTTCAGGAGACTGATAGAGCTAATCAGGTATAAAGCTAAGGAGCTGGGGATGGAAGTGGTAGAAGTAGATGAGAGCTATACCTCTAAGACATCTCCTTTCGTGGACGTGAGGGAAGTTCAAGGGAAAAGGGACAGGAACCTTTGCAAGGGGGAGAGAAAGGGAAACCTTTTTAAGGACAAGGTTTTGAATAAGGTATTTCATGCGGACCTTGTAGGGGCATTGAACATATTGAGGGTAGGAGCTAAGCTCCTGAAACTTGGTTTTTACAAGAACCTGAAGGTGCTTTTTATCAAGCTCTGCAATCCTGTGAGGTTCAAGCTCATGGAACTGCTCTTCAAGGTAACCCCTGAGTCCCTTCTTGGGATAGGGGTAGTAGCGGTAGCGGGTGAGCCTGAGAGTGGTAAAATCTAATTCTCAGACACCTTAGCACCATGGAGAGAGAAAAGCTGAAGAGCCTGATAAGAGAGCGCTCCCTGAAGGTTTCCGATGAGCCTGTCTTTAAGCTGTCTTCTGGAAAGCTCAGCAGGTACTACGTTGACCTCAAGCAGATAACCTTTGACCCGGAGGGTGCTTACCTTGTAGGAAAGCTGATGTACGAGCTCGTCAGGGAGTTCAACCCAGACGGTGTGGGAGGTCTTACCCTCGGAGCAGATCCCATAGCCTACGCGGTCTCCTTCGTCTCCTACATGGACAGGAACCCTATAAATCCCTTTGTGGTGAGGAAGGAACCCAAGGGTCACGGCATGGGGAGGCAGATAGAAGGGTTGCTCAAAGAGGGTGAAAGGGTAGCAGTGGTTGAAGACGTGGTTACCACCGCCGGTTCTTCTCTGAAGGCTGTAAGAGCGTGCAGGTCCGCAGGACTGGAGGTTCTCGGCGTCTTTGCCATAGTGGACAGGGAGGAAGGAGGAAGGGAGAACGTTGAGAAGGAGGGGCTTGCCCTTTACTCACTCTTTAAGCTCTCCGAGCTCCTCTGATGCTCGGAATACTCCTCGCCCTTCTCTCCGCCTTCTTCTGGGCTACCAACGATATATTCAACAAGAAGAGCCTCCTGAGGGGATACGATGAGAACTTCGTCCTCTGGGTAAGGTTCCCCGTGGGTGCTGTCCTGCTTCTCCCTCTCGGACTTTACTTCTGGGAGCTGAACTTCACGGTCATCTGGACGACCTTCGTTTGGCTCCCTCTGGAAGTGGTTGCGTCCGTATTCTTCATAAAGGGGATAAAGCACGCTCCTCTGTCGGTGGGTATGCCCTTCTTCGCCTTCATGCCCCTTTTCTCAGCTTTCTTTGGGTTTTTCCTGCTGGGAGAGAGGATAAGCGCGGAAGGTTTTCTCGGTATGGTTTTTATACTCCTCGGCTCTGTGGTGATAACGGGCGGTTCCTTGGGGAGCTTCTTTAAAGCAAACAGGGGAAGTCTCTATATGCTCCTCTCAGCAATGCTCTTTGGCTTCAACGTCGTGGTGGGGAAGTTCGTGATAACCCAGAGCAACGCCTTCTTCTTCTCCTGGTATTACTGCGTGGTGATGAGCTTTGGGCTGATTCCCTTCGTGGGCGTCAGAGAGCTTCTAAATCAGAAGAACTACAGAAACCCTATGAACCTTCCTATGGGGATATTCTTCTCTCTGGGTATGGTTACCTACACCACAGCCCTCCTGTATACCTTCACCTCCTACGTTGCTTCGTTAGAGAGGCTCGCGATCATCCTTGACGTCCTTTACGGGAAGCTCTTCTTCGGGGAGGAGATAAGGAGGGGCTTCTGGGGAGCCTTATTGATGGTCTCAGGTGCGGTGCTTCTGGGGGTTTAAATACTCGTTCTTATATCTCACGTAGTTTTCCGCAGACTCCTCTATGAGCTTTATCTCCTCCTCCCTTAAGTCTCTAATCACTTTCGCAGGAACTCCCGCCACGAGCACCCCGGAGGGTATCTTCTTATTCGGAGTTACCAGCGCTCCCGCCCCAACGAGGACGTAGTCCTCTATCTCCACCCCGTCCATTATTACAGCTCCCATTCCCACCAGTATGTTGTTTCCGAGGACGCACCCGTGGAGTATGACCCTGTGCCCTACGGTGACGTTGTCCCCTATTATCGTGGGATGGGTGTCGTGGGTGACGTGAACGACCGAGTTGTCCTGTATGTTCGTCCTCTTCCCTATCCTTATGTAGTTCACATCCCCCCTCACAACGCTCCCGAACCACACGGAGGAGTCCTCTCCAATCTCAACGTCTCCTATGACGTAAACGTTGTCCGAGAGGTATACGGAGGGGTGTATCTTTGGAAACATCCCCTTGTAAGGCTTTATCACAGCCATGGGATTAAATTATAACCGTGCGTGTGGTTGAACACAGGTGGCTTGAGGCTCTTTTCAGCCCCGAAAAGGCGGAAAAGTTGAAGCTCTCGGACAGGAGTGAATTTCTGAGGGCTGTCGCATGGTACAAAACCTTCAAAAACGAGCTGTCTATATACGGGATAAAGAACGAGGTACTGGAAGAGTTCATCAAGTCCCAGAGAAAGGAGCTTAAAGTTGATAAAGACGACCTCAAGAAAAATCTGAGGAGGTTCAGGGAAGCCCTTTACTATGAGACACATATACGAAGAGCTTGCAAAGAGTCTTGCTGAGAGGAACCTGAAAGCACGAATTATCGCGGTCGGAAGGAGCGCTCTTGAACTTTACGGAATAGAGGCTCAATACACCCAAGATATAGATTTTGAGCTCATAGCTGACGAAGAGGCGTGGAATGAGATAGGGAGGTTGATTGAGCGTCTGAGAGTAAGAGCGGACTATGGGGAGGATTTTGACCGCTGGAGCGTAGTTCCTATGCCCAAGGCTTACAGAGAGAGAGTAAAGTGCGTGATGAAGTTCGGAGGTGTGGAGATATGCGTGCTTGACCCTATAGATTACGTGATAGCAAAGCTGAGGCGGGGGACTTTTGAGGACGAAACAGATGCGCGGGCGGTTATGAAGAAGTTCAACCTGAGCAGGGAGGATATTGAGAAAAGGCTTGGACTCATAGAACTTATAAAGGACGTTGAGTTCTTCCTCTTCAAGAAACGGATGGAGAGCTTCCTCTCAGGTGCTTCCTGAGCCAGAAAAGGGCGCTGACAGCCATGAGCACGAGCGTGGATAGAAGGGCGACTGGGAGGGCGAGCTTCTCGTTAACCCTGACCATAGTGTCCCACACGAAGAGGAAGAAGAGGTAAAAGCCGTAGAGGACGAAGATGAAGGAGATAACCTGCCAGACCTTTCTGAGTAACTCCTTAGCCTGCATGGAAGTATTGTATCAGCTTTCTCAATCCTCCTTCCTCTCCATCTCCCTCCTGTAAACTATCCTGTAAACGTTATAGACCCCAACCATCAGCCCGATTATCATGAAGGTTATCGTCCAGGATATCTT
>WGFS01000218.1 GCA_015492115.1 Aquificaceae bacterium | reverse complement strand
CTGTAGAGGGAGGGATACTTCTTTCCTCCCCACTCCACCGGGTTCTTCTGGGCGAACTCCTCCCAGACGTCTTCTATCGGGTAATGTATGCCGTGCCCTGCGAGCTCCTTCACGGGACCGAAGGATATGAACTTGTTGTAAAGGTTAGTGTAGTCTCTCTCCACAACGACGAGCTTGGGCATCGTCTTGCCAGGAATGGGTTCGCACTCACCCTTCTTCCAGTCCTTTATGTTGGGCTGGGCGAGTTCATCGGGCGTGTCGTGGGCAAGGGGCGCTGCTACTATGTCCTTGACTGGCTCAGGAAGGTGCTTCTTGGCAAGCTCGCTGATCTTACGGGCGAGCTCCCTGAATATGTCCCAGTCCGGCTTTGCCTCCCATGAAGGAGGAACAGCCGCACCGAGTGGGTGTATGTAAGAGTGGAGGTCGGTCGTGTTCAGGTCGTTCTTCTCATACCAGAAGGCTGCAGGAAGGACTACATCGGAGTAAAGGGCTGAGGTGTCCATTCTGAAATTGAGATCAACGACTAGATCCATCTTTCCCGTGGGGGCGGGATCCCTCCACTTGACCTCTTTAACCTTACCCTTGGCAACCTCTTCCGCTATCGCCGCAGTGTGCGTTCCGAGGTAGTGTTTTAAGAAGAACTCGTGCCCCTTTGCGCTTGTCCCAATGGCGTTACCTCTCCATATTACCCAGACCCTGGGCCAGTTTTCGGGAGCGTCCGGGTCCTCTATGGTGAACTTCAGCTTGCCTTCTTTGAGGCTCTTTACCACATAGTTCACGATCTCCTCGTTCGTCTTAGCTCCGTTTTCTTCGGCTTCCTTCACAAGTTCTATGGAGTTCTTGTTGAACTGGGGATACCAGGGAAGCCATCCAAGGCGGACAGCCTTCGCCTGTATATCAATCGCATGTCCTTTGGCAAGCTCGTTGTCCTTAGGTGTGGTGTGATACCTCGTGAACTCGTCGTCATACCTCCACTGGCAGGAGTGGACGTAATGCCATGAAGGGGCGTTTTGCTGTCTCGGAGGCTTAACCCAGTCGAGGGCAAAGGCTATGTGCGTCCAGGGTATCACAGGCGCAAGCTTTTCCTGACCAACGTAGTGGTTGTGTCCACCTCCTATCGTTCCAACACACCCAGTGAGCATCAGGGTAACTATCTGGGAGCGGTATATGAGGTTGTTGTGATACCAGTGGTTGAGACCTGGACCGACTATTATCATGCACTTACCGTTGGTGTTCTCCGCGGTCGTAGCCCACTCCCTCGCGAACTGTATGCAGGTATCCCTTGATATGCCGGATCTCTTCTCCTGCCAGGCTGGGGTGTATGGCATGTCATCGTCGTAGCTCTTCGGATACTCGCCGGGCAGACCCCTGTCAACACCGAACTGAGCCATGAGCAGGTCATAGACGGTCGCTACAGCCACCTTCTTACCGTCTGCTGTCTCCACGTACTTTACGGGGACACCTCTCTTGAGAATCTTATCGTTTACGAAGTCGTTAAAGCCGACGGTGAGTACATCGTCCGAATCCTCAAGGAAGGTAAGGACCGGGTCTATATCAAAGCCCTCTACAGCCTCCTTGAGCAGGAGGTTCCACTTACCTTTCTCCTTGCCCCATCTGAAGCCGAGCGTCCCACCGGGCATAACCGGTGCGTTGGTGTTCTTATCCCAGACGAGGAGCTTCCAGTCCCCGTTCTCAACGTCCCTGTACTTCTCCACACTGTTTGCCCTGAGGTACCTTCCCGGGAAGTAAACGCCTTCCTTCTCCTCAAGAACCACGAGGAAGGGAGAGTCGGTGTACCTCTTTACATAATCTAAGAAGTATGGGGTCTTCTTCTCGTGGTGGAACTCCTTGAGGACGACGTGGTTGACCGCCATCCAGAAGGCTCCGTCCTCACCGGGCTTTATGGGTATCCACCAGTCCGAGTACTTGGAAACCTGGCTGAAGTCGGGGGAGAATACGACGAGCTTGCTTCCGCTGTTCTTTGCCTCCGCAACGTAGTGGACGTCGGGGGTTCTTGTCATGTTGAGGTTGGAACCACATATGGCTATGAAGGCTGACTCATACCAGTTGGCGCTCTCACAGACATCCGTCTGCTCACCCCATATCTCCGGATGGGAGGGAGGGAGGTCGCAGTACCAGTCGTAGAAGCTGAGCATCGCCCCACCGAGGAGGGACATGAAGCGTGCTCCTCCAGCGAAGCTGAACATGGACATCGCGGGTATGGGAGAGAAGCCGAATATCCTGTCGGGTCCGTACTTCTTTATCGTGTATATCATGGCGGACGCTATTATCTCTAAAGCGTCGTCCCAGCTCGCTCTCTTGAAGCCTCCCTTCCCGCGTGCCCACTGGTACGCCTTCCTCTTCTCCTGATCCTCAACTATGGAAGCCCAGGCTTCTACGGGGTCGCCGTGTTTCTTCTTAGCCTCTTTCCAGAAGTTGAGGAGCTTCCCCCTCACGTAGGGATACTTCACCCTTATGGGACTGTAAACATACCAGGACGCGGATATTCCCCTCTGACATCCTCTCGGTTCGTAGGGTGGTATGTCTTTGTTGAATATGGGATAATCCAGCATCTGGAGTTCCCAGGTTATGAGACCGTCCTTGACGTACACTCCCCAACTGCATCCTCCGGTACAGTTCACGCCGTGGGTGCTCCTCACTATCTTGTCGTATTGCCATCTGTTCCTGTAGAACTCCTCCCACTCTCTCGCTTTTGGATCCACTATGTCCTTGATCCAGCCCATATCAACACCTCCTAATATCTTGAAGATTCAACGAGCTTCTTCCTTACGCCTTTCAGCCTTCCGCTCCAGATCGCCTGACCTCCGAAGAGGAAGACCGCGAATCCTCCAAAGGCGTAAAGGAGCTTTGCGAGGTCAAGCTTACCGGTCTCCTTACCGGTTTTGTCTGCCTGCTCAAAGAAGGCGGTCAGGTTCTCTATCTCCTCCTGGGTCAGATGGGCGTCTCTGAAGACGGGTTTCATCGTAGGGAAGGCGGTGTCTCCAGACAGGACAGCCTTTATCCCTTCAGCACCTCCGTATCGCGTGTAGACCTTGGTCAGGTCGGGACCGAGAGTCCCACCCTTGCCGTCTACCCTATGGCAGGCCATGCACTGGAGACCTCCGTTCTTGAAGTGAAGCTCTCCGTAAAAGAGCTTCTTACCTACGGAAGGATCCCCAGCGAGCGCTGTTGAAGAAACTACCACCAGAGATAAACCCAAGGCTGTAAGTGAATACCTCATTATCCCATCCTCCTTTTCAAAAAAATACTATAAAGCGATAAAGTAGTCAAGTAATTACTTATGTTCTTGACTATTTACTCATAAATCCTTATAATCCTAAGAGAGGAGGTGAGGCAGATATGGTGAAGGGAAAGCTCTTAGGGTTTGGTGCTCTTCTTCTGTCCTTTGGTGTAGCCTTAGGTGCGTCCGTTCCAAAGCTCACACCCCAGGAGATGAAGCGGGCTACCCAGATGTACTTTGACAGGTGCGCTGGATGTCATGGAATGCTGAGGAAGGGAGCGACGGGACCTGCCCTTACACCTGATGTTACGAGACCCCTCGGACTTAAGACTATTGAGAACATAATCACCAACGGACTGCCGGGTGGTATGCCGGACTGGGGGAGACAGGGAATATTATCTAAAAAAGATATAAAACTACTCGCAAAGTTTCTCATGCACGAACCCCCCCAGCCACCCCTCATGACCCTGTCCGATATGAAGAAGTGGTG
>WGFS01000217.1 GCA_015492115.1 Aquificaceae bacterium | reverse complement strand
CGTGACCCAGCCCGACAGACCCGCGGGTAGAGGAAAGAAGCTCACACCCCCACCTGTCAAAGAGCTTGCCCTACAGCTGTAGGGCAAGCTCTTTGACAGGTGGGGGTGTGAGCTTCTTTCCTCTACCCGCGGGTCTGTCGGGCTGGGTCACGACACCGACAACCTCAAAGTTCTCCGCAAGTAGCTCAAGGCTGGGAACAGCAAAAGGGGGCGTCCCCATGAAGAGAACTCTCATCAACCGACCTTCCAGTTATCTATGAGCCTTGTGCTCCCCACCCAGAGGGCGACCAGTATCCTGTCTCCCCTTTCAACGCTCTCCTTTGGATTTAATTCTGGATCCGTTATCTCTATGTAGTCTATCTTCTTCACGTGAGGGTGTGAGAGTATGAAGCGCTCCATCTCCTCCTTTATGATAGCGCTGTTGCTCTCCCCCTGATTTATCATCTCCTGAGCGAGAAGGAATGACCTGTATATGGACAGGGCGGACTCCCTCTCTTCGGGGGAGAGGTAAACGTTCCTTGAGCTGTAGGCGAGCCCATCGGGTTCCCTCACAGTTTCTACAGGAACAATCTCAACGGGTATGAGCAGGTCTCTCACGAGCCTCTGAATTATCTTGAGCTGTTGGTAGTCCTTCTCACCGAAGTAAGCCCTGTCGGGCTGAACAGCATTCAGGAGCTTGGTAACAACGGTCGCAACTCCCTTAAAGTGCCCGGGTCTGAACTTTCCCTCCAGAACTTCGCTCAGCTCCCTGACGTAAACCTCCGTCTTTGAACCCTGAGGGTAGATCTCCTCATCGGTGGGAGCGAGGACCACATCAACGCCGAGCTCTTCACACACAGCCATGTCCCTATCAAGGTCTCTCGGATACCTCTCGTAGTCCTCTCCCTCACCGAACTGGGTGGGGTTCACGTAAACGCTGACAACCGTCACCTCGTTCTGAAGCCTTGATCTCTTTATGAGAGCCTTGTGCCCCTCGTGGAGATAGCCCATCGTGGGGACAAATCCCAGACTGAAGTTTCTCTCACATCGCAATGTATTGAGATGATTTCTCAGCTCCTTTATCTTCCTGAATAGAAGTGGCACGTGAGCACCTCCTTGGAATTCAGAGAGAAGTATTATAAAGGATTGATGAGCGTTAAAACCAGGGTGCTGGTGCTCAAGAGAATAAGGGCGGGGGATCAGGATCTCCTCGCGAAGGCTTACGGACAGGGAGGGGTGATAGATATACTCGTGAGGGACGGTTTTCTGAACACCCACAGGTTCTTTGGACTCCTTGAACCCTTTAACGTGGTCGTTGCAGACCTCTCACAGAGGGGAGGTATAGCCCTCCTGAACGATGTGGGTGAGGTTAAGTTCCTCTCATACCTGTGCAGAGACCACGAAAGGTTTCTGTGGTTCTCGTGGATCGCGAACTTCATACTCAAACACGTAAGGTTCTACGACGAGAAGCTCTTTAACCTATTCATCACATACATGCTCAGCAGAACCATGAACAGAACACTGAGGGTCAGGTTTAAGCTTGACTACCTTGAGCTGTCCGGGTTGAAACCTAAATTCCTGGAGGAGGGAAAGCTGAAAGGGAGGCTGAGTCTTTCGGACGGATCGGTGTCCCGCAGGGGAGAGCTGGAGGTGTCGGAGGAAGTCCTCAAGCTGGCGAGGAAGATATACAGGGCGAGGAGACCCCATAGGATAAAGATGAGCGAGAGGAAGCTCAGGGAGATAGAGAGGCTAATTGACAGCTTCATTGAGTATCATACAAGATAGACGAGAGCGGTTGCGAACACCGGAATTAGGAGGTTATCGTCAGGGGGCAACTCCGCGGATTCAAGAAGGGAAGAAAGAAGAGCGACCAGAAGGGCTGACTGAAGGGGTAGAAAGGTTAGCAGGACGCAGTAAACAGAAAGGAAGAAGGACAGCGTCCCCTCCCATGTCTTTGAGTTATTGAGAAAGAGCCTGTGCCTTCCCAAGAGCTTCCCCATCAGGGTTGAGAGGCTATCTCCGACCGCAAGAACCACCACACCCACAAGGGACAGCTTACCAAAGACAAGGTAGGAGATAAAAACGCCTAAGTTTGCGTAGAGTGCCTGAATCCCCGGACGGGAAAGGTTCCTGTCCCTCTCCAGTTGCTCAATTATGGGAGAGAAAATACGAAGGATAAAACCGAACCTGAGAACCACGAGAAGGTTCATAGATATAACAAGGAAAAACAATCCAAGCACGAGATGTCGTGGAAGGTAGTAGATGGGTATGCACCAGAGGAGTATAAGTACGAGGTGAAAGAGCTGTCTTTTTACCTCAAGGACGAGGTCACCTCTGTCGGAGTATCTCTCTGATCCTGGAATAGACATAGAACCTGACCTTTACCATATCCGCGTCGTCTATGAAGATCTCAAATCCAAGCTTTATCCTCCCGTCGTCAAGCTCCTGAATATTTACGAGCCTTGCTGTTCCCCTGACCTCTTCAACCTCAACGGGAAAGTCTATGTGCACCTTGACATCCCTGTTCAGAAACCTGTCCACCTCCGAGGGGTCAGTAACAACGATGGAAAAGCCACCCTCGGATATATCCTCAACCTCGTACTCCTTCTCCTCATCATCAAGGGCAAGGTATAGCTTGATCGGATGGACGTGCGAAGGGGGAACCCTCGCGCTCCTCCTGTCACCTACAGGCTTCTCTGGATTCAGGGAGGGAACTGTGACTATGATCTCCTCCTCACTCTTGCCGACTACCTTAACAGGCAGGGCAAAGGTCGCGTACTTCAGGTGCGCCTTCTTGCCGAGGACAGCAAACTTTTTGAGAAGGTCTGTAGCGGTCAGAACTATACGGTCTCCCTCAACCCTCTTCAGCTTGACCTTTGTGTTGAAGAAGAAGGAGTCTTCAAATATGAATATCTCCGCAGTCCTTTCAGAACTCATAATTCGCAAGCTCCCCCAGCCGATCTATAAGCTGTTCCATCCTCATCCCCCGAGAACCTTTCACGAGAATTATATTTTTATCTCGCATATATTTCAACATTTCGTCCTTTATATCCTCTTTTTTATCCAGAAAAACAGCCTTTCCACCGTAGTTGACACACTCCTTATATGCCTCCCTCATGTGTTTTCCATGAAATATTGCATAGTCTATACCGAGTTCCGCTACAAGCTTTCCAACTTCCGCATGGAGTTTTGGGCTCTCCTCCCCAAGTTCAAGCATGTCTCCCAGAATAACTATCTTCTTTGAACCGCCATTGAGCGAAGCTAAGGTTAGAAGAGCGTTCCTTACCGAGGGTGGGTTTGCATTGTAAGTATCATCTATGATGAAAAAATTAACAAAATTTAACAGGTTCATCCTTCCCGCAGGAGGTGTAAACTTCCCGAGGGCATCTCTGAAGTCCCGGGGGTCGTAACCGAGGGCTGTGAGAACACCAAAACCTGCAAGAACGTTATCAACTATCCCCCTGCTGAGGACAGGCACGCTGAAGCTCTCCCCCCAGAAGAGGAACTCCGTTCCCTTCAAGCTGAGCCGGATACCATCCACCCTCAGGTCTCCACCCTCTCCAAAGGTGGTGACCCTCTCCCTTGGGAGCTCGTAGTACTCAAGGGCGTAGTGGGGTATGACAGCGAAGCTGTCCTCTGAGAAGTCCCGGAGTATCTCCCCGTTTCCCCTTATGACGTCCTCAAGGCTACCGAAGCTCTCAAGGTGTTCCTCTCCGAGGGCGGTTATCACCCTTACCTTCGGTCTGGCGTACTCCATGAGCCTCGCAACATCACCTACTGAGCTTGCCCCGAGCTCAATGACAGCGTAGCTAACATCCAAGGGCATGTTTGAGAGCACGAGGGGAAGACCTATCTGTGAGTTCAGGTTGCCCTCGCTCCTGTAGGAGGGAGCTGTGTGAGAGAGGAGGTGGTATATGAGCTCCTTGGTTGTTGTCTTGCCAACGGAACCAGCTACCCCTATAACTTCCCCCCTGAAGTTTTCCCTCCTGTAAAGGGCTATCCTGCGGAGGGCTTCCAGAGTTGAACTCACCTTTATGATAAAACCGCTGTCTGGCTTCAGATCCCTCTCAACCACAGCACCAACCGCACCCTTTGAGAGGGCGGAACCAACGAAGTCGTGACCATCGTGACGCTCACCCCTGAGGGCTATAAAGACCTCTCCGGGTTCAATCCTCCTGCTGTCAATGGAGAAGCCCTTCACATAACCTTCGGGTTTTCCTCTGACTTCCCCTTCTAAGATCCTTACGAGATCCTCAACTCTCATTCTTCTATGAATTTAATCTCTCTGATAGCTCTGTAGTTGGTAAGGTCAAGCTGTAACGGAGTTACGGATATATACCCGTTGAGAACAGCCCAGTAGTCGGTACCTTCCTCCGGGCTCCATCCGAACTCCTCCGCAGCTATCCAGTAGAGAGACTCCCCGTAGGGGGCTATGTACCTGAAGACCTTCTCCCTGTACTCCCTCTTTCCCTGTCTTGTCAGCCTTATACCCTTTACCTCACCGTGGCTCAGGTTGGGAACGTTAACGTTAAGGTAAGTATCCTCAGGCATACCCTGGTCGAGAACCTTCTCAACCACCCTCTTGCAGGACTTTGCCACTTCGTTGAACATTATGTCTCCCCTTCCAAAGGCAGAGAAGGCGATGGAAGGTATGCCGAGTATCCTCCCCTCCATAGCTCCCGATACCGTCCCTGAGTAGGTTATGTCCTCACCCAGGTTTGGACCCTCATTTATTCCCGCACACACGAGGTCAGGCTTCTCACCCTCAAGTATCACATGGTAGCCAAGGTGTATGCAGTCCGCAGGTGTTCCGTCCACGACAGCGTAGAAATCCTCCTCTACCTTTCTGAGCCTCAAGGGCATTGTAAAGGTGAGGGAGTGTCCCACACCGCTGAGGTTTCTGTCCGGAGCAACCACAACCACCCTTCCCAGAGAGCTGAGGGCTTCGCGGAGTGCCTTTATACCTTCAGAGAAGTACCCATCGTCATTTGTTATCAAAATTAAAGGCATAGGGAGTATTTTAAGGATTAAATTAAAGAGTGGATGAGGACAAAAACGAGGAGGTGGGCAGATGGCTACCAGGAAGCTCGACAGGGAACAGTGGGAGAACTTCTTTGACAGCGTTTCCAAGAACCTGAAGGGTGTTGAGGGACAGCTTGAGGTGGTGAGCGAAGACCTCGGAGATCAGGTTGAGGTGGAGTGGAGCTTTCTGGAGGGTCTTTCTTACGACCCCAAGGATAACGTCTTTGAAGTCCAGTTTGAGGAAGGGAAGCATGACCACCTCATCCAGAATCCAGTAGAGATATACGTGGAGGAGGAAGGGAGCTCGCTAAAGTCTGTAGAGGTGGTGAAAGAAGACGGCACGAGGTTTCTTTTGAGACTCAAACCCGCTCCAGCGCTTCCGGGTTAAGGGTTTCCCAAGGTATAGAGACGAGCGCGGGCTATCCTCGCAAAGTAAGAGCCAGCGTAGGATTTGATTATATCCCCGTAAAGGCTCAGCGCCTCCTTTTTCTCCCCCTTATCTTCATACACAAAGGCTTTTAGAAGCAGGGCGGATGGGTAGTTGAAGTCTCCCTTCCCTATAAGGGAGAGTTTGTTAAGAGCCCGGTCGTACTTTTTCTGAACATAGTAAGCGAAGGCTTCCTTCTCAGAAAAGAGCTTCTTGAGATCCTCATCTTTGAGGTGCGCCACTATATCCGAAGGACTTGCCCCCGTAAGCGATAGAAAGTAGGGATATAGGGGCGTTCCCTTCACCTTGGGCTCAACTTCTTCCTTCTTGAGCTTACCCTTCTCGTAGAGATACACGAGCTCAGCGACCCTGTCCAGCCTCTCCTCCTGATACCTCTTCCAGTAGTTAAAGCCACCTACCCCGAGAGCTATGAGGAGGGCTACCGCTATGCCAACCAGTACGTCGCGACTGAATATCATACGGTCATTATCTCCTCTTCCTTTGCTTCAAGGAGTCTGTTTATCTCCTCTATGTATCTGTCTGTGAGCTTCTGGAGCCTTTCAAGGGCTCTCTTCTTGTCATCCTCAGATATGCCCTCAAGCTCCTCAATCATGTCCTTTGCATCCCTCCTGATGTTTCTCACAGCGACCCTGGCCTCTTCAGCCAGCTTATGTAACATCTTTGCAAGCTCCTTCCTCCTCTCTTCGGTCAGAGGGGGAAGGTTTATCCTTATGGCGTTCCCCTGGGTGTTGGGGTTCAGGTTCAGCTCCTCCCTTATAACCTTCTCTATGGCAGGTATGGCGTTTGCATCCCACACCTGTATCATTATCTGCGTGGGTTCTGGTATGGATATATTACCCAACTGCTTGATGGGAACCTTAGAACCGTAGTACTCAACCTTGAGCTCCTCAACGAGGGCTGTGGATGCCCTTCCAGTCCTTATACCCGCTATCTCACCCCTGAAGTGCTCAACGCTCTTCTTCATGTCCTTCTCTGTCTCTTTCAGTATGTCCTCTATCTCCTGCACCATCTCATCTCACCCCCTTACGACCGAGCCTATCTCTTCGCCGAGAATCACCGACCTGAGGTTTCCCTTCTCCCTAATATTAAAAACTATTATAGGAATCCTGTTCTCCTTGCACATGGTGAGGGCGGTGTGATCCATCACCCTTATGCCTCTGTTTATAACCTCAAGGTAGCTTATCTCCCTTATGAGAACAGCATCGGGGTGCTTTTCGGGGTCCTTGTCGTATATACCCCCCACCTTGGTCGCCTTGAGCAGAACCTCGGCGGATATCTCCGCAGCTCTGAGGGCTGCAGCGGTATCGGTTGAGAAGAACGGATTTCCCGTCCCGCCTGCGAATATGACGATCCTACCCTTCTCAAGGTGCCTTACAGCCCTTCTCCTTATGTAGGGTTCCGAGACCTGCCTCATCTCAATTGCGGAGAGAACTCTCGTGGGAATCTTCACGTGCCTCTCTAAGGCAGACTGGAGAGCGAGGGCGTTTATCACTGTCGCAAGCATACCCATGTAGTCAGCGGTAGCCCTGTCTATTCCTATTCCTTCTCCCTGAAATCCCCTGAATATGTTTCCCCCACCTATAACTATAGCTATCTCAACACCGAGCTCGTGGACGCTCTTTATCTCATGGGATATGTACTCCAGAAAGCCGGGGTCTATGCCGTAACCCTGCTCTCCCGCAAAAGCCTCCCCCGAAAGCTTCAGGAGTATCCTCCCGTACCTTGGCTTTTCCTCCATCAGAGCCCACCGAGCTCAAACCTGCAGAACCTCTTTATCTCAACGCCAAGTCCTGACTCCTTTATGACCTGCCCGACGGTCTTCTTATCGTCCTTTATGAAAGCCTGCTCAAGGAGAACCTTCTCCTGATAGAACTTCTTGAGCTTACCCTGTACTATCTTCTCAAGGATGTGCTCAGGCTTCCCCTCCTGCTTAGCCTGCTCCATGAGTATCTTCTTCTCCCTTTCAAGAACCTCCGCCGGGATGGTCTCAACGCTCACGAACTCGGGTCTCATCGCAGCTATCTGCATTGCAACGTCCTGAACGAGCCTGAGAACGTCATCTCCAAGTCCGGGAGCCTTAAAGTCAAGGAGAACCCCTATCCTTCCGCCTCCATGCAGGTAAGAGTGAAGGTAATCCTCGGTGTCGTACCTGCAGTATCTGGTGAGCCTTATGTTCTCACCTATCTTCGCTATCGCCTCCTTTATGAGCTCCTCAACCGTCTTGCTCTCGTCCCTGAAGAACTTCTGGGAAAGTATGTCCGCACCTTCTCCTTCTCTGTTGGCGTTCTCTTCAAGAGAGAGGATATGCTCAAGGATGTCATCAGCAAGCTTTTGAAACTCCTCGTTTCTTGCGACAAAGTCCGTCTCACAGTTGAGCTCTATAAGAGCACCCTTCTTTCTGTCCTCGGTTACCTTTACCCTTATGAGACCTTCCTTTGTCTCCCTTCCAGCCTTCTTCTCAGCCTTTGCAAGACCTTTAACCCTCAGTATCTCCTTAGCCTTCTCTATATCACCCTGAGCTTCTTCCAGAGCCTTCTTACAGTCAAGCATGCCAGCCCCGGTCATCTCCCTGAGCTTCTTAACATCAGCCATACTCACAGCCATTCTCAAACCTCCAAGCTCTCAATTTTTCTATAAAGCCAGTAGCTTGCCAGCGCACAGGAAACCAGACAGGTTCCCATGACAAGGGCTACAAACATCACTCGTAGTCCACCGTATCCTTGTCTATCTCCTCATACTTCTCGGACATAGCCATAGCCTTCTCAAAGAGCTCCTTCTCATGCTCTTCAACGGTAACAACTTTCCTCTCCCTCTTGGGAGCCTCTTCCTCCGCGCTCTCCTTCCTCGTCCTGCCCTCTACCACAGCGTCGGCTATCTTTGAGGTGAGGAGCTTTATAGACTTTATGGCGTCGTCGTTACCGGGAATCAGGTAGTCTATGACGTCTGGGTCGCAGTTGGAGTCCGCTATCGCGACCACAGGTATTCCGAGCTTCTTCGCCTCCTGTATAGCTATGGACTCTCTGACGGTATCAACGATCCACATTAGGTCGGGAAGCTTTGCCATCTCCCTTATACCGCCGTACAGCTTCCTCATCTTCTCCATCTGCCTCCTGAGCCTTCTCACCTCCTTCTTGGGGAGAACCTCAAATACCCCTTCAGCCTCCATCCTCTCAAGCTTGTTGAGCTTCTGGATGCTCCTCCTGACAGTCTGGAAGTTGGTGAGCAGTCCACCTACCCACCTCTCATTCACGTAGTAGGCTCCGCACCTCTCAGCCTCTTCCCTTATGATCTCCTTAGCCTGCCTCTTGGTGCCGACGAATATTATCTCAGCACCCTGAGCGACGCTGTCCGATACGAAGTTGTAGGCTTCCTCCAGCAGAACGAGAGTCCTGTTGAGGTCAATTATGTGGATCCCGTTCTTGACACCGTAAAGGTAGGGTGCCATCTTGGGATTCCACCTGGATTTGGAGTGTCCAAAGTGAACTCCTGCTTCCAGGAGCTCCTTCATAGAAACTACCGCCATCTCACACCTCCTTGGGTTTTGCCTCCCCTTCCCGATGAACCCGTCCGGGCAACCCAAGCGGGAAGGGTGCGTTCTAAGCTATCTTATTATATCATGCGGAGGAGAAGGAGCGGTAAGCTCAAGGTTGAACATCACCTCCTTGAAGGACTTGACAGCCTCCTGGAGGAACTGGGAAGCTGGGAGGTGGTTGAGAGCATAATCCCCGGAAGGATCGTTAGACAGAACAGGGGGAGAGGCTCCAAGGGGCTCTTCCTGAAGTACAGAACTCTCAGCGGTTACAAGCTCCTGTACAAGAACGGAACCTCCATTCAGGAGGTCTTTGTGGTGTGCAGAGACTACGACGAGTTTGAGAAACTTTTCAGGGAGAGGTTCTCATGAGATT
>WGFS01000216.1 GCA_015492115.1 Aquificaceae bacterium | reverse complement strand
GTCAAGGGAGCACTTTGAGATCAGAGAACACGCGAGGATACTTGACATAACCAGGGTTACTCCTCAAACGATAGAGGCTCTGATGGAGATAAACCTCCCCGCGGGTGTTGACGTTGAAGTGAAGATGAGAGGTTAAGGGACATGGGAATAGGAGTGATAGGAAGAAAGGTCGGTATGACGAGGGTTCTCGCAAAGGACGGAACCGCAGTGCCCGTTACGGTGATACAGGTTCCCACCAACTACGTCGTTCAGGTGAAAACTCCCGAGAAGGATGGCTACTCCGCGGTGCAGGTTGGAGCTGTTGACGCAAAGGAGAAGCACCTGACCAAGCCTCTGATCGGACACTTTAACAAGCGGAACGTTAAACTCCTCAGGTATCTGAAGGAGTATAGGGTTGACAACCCCCAAGAGTACCAAGAGGGTCAGGAGCTTAAACTGGAAGAGGTCTTCAAGCCAGGAGATCTCGTTGATGTGGTTGGGATCTCAAAGGGAAGAGGTTTTGCAGGAACCATGAAAAGGTGGGACTTCGGAGGCTTTCCCAAATCCCACGGACACAGATACCACAGGGCTGTCGGTTCTATAGGGAACAGGACTGACCCCGGAAGGGTCTGGAAGGGGAAGAAGATGGCAGGACACTGGGGAGCTGAGAAGATAAGGGTTCAGGCTCTTCTAATAGTTGATGTTATTCCCGAAGAAGGACTCATACTCGTGAAGGGTTCCGTTCCAGGTCCAAATAAGGGGGTCCTCTTCATAGAAGAGTCAAGGATCGCGAGCAGGAAGAAGCAACAGCTCAAACAGCAGAGGATGAAGTCTCTCGTTGAAGCTGTTCAGCAGGCAGGAGCACAGTCATGAAGATAGGAAGGGTAGAGGTAAAGGACGAGGTCTTTAACGTTAAGGTGAAGAAGCACGTTCTATGGGAAGTCGTGAAGTGGCAACTCGCCTCCAGGAGGCAGGGAACTCACTCCACCAAGACCAGGGGTGAGGTCAGCTACAGCGGAAGGAAGCTCCTTCCCCAGAAGGGTACCGGTAACGCCCGTCACGGAGACAGGGGCGCGAATATACTCGTTGGTGGTGGTGTCGCCCACGGACCCAAGCCCAGAGACTACAGCTACTCCCTGCCCAAGAAGGTGAGAAAGCTCGCCCTAAAGATGGCTCTCTCTGACAAGGCTCAGAACAAGAACGTGGTTATAGTTGAGAAGATAGAGCTCGGGGACACCCCCAAGACGAAGAAAGCCCTTGAGTTCTTAAAAAAGAAGAAGATAGATTCCGAAAAGGTTCTCGTGGTTACACCCGAAAAGGATGAGCTCGTTATAAAGTCCTTCAGGAACCTGCCCAATGCAAAGGTTCTGCCCGTTGAGGGTCTTAACGTATATGACATACTCTGGAGCGACAAGCTCGTTATACTCAAGGACGCTCTTGAAGGAATTTACAAGAGGGTGGAAGCATGAGTCAGAGAAGACCTTACGAGATAATCATCAAGCCCGTCATAACGGAGAAGAGCAACAGGCTGATGGAGGACTACAACAAGTACACCTTTGAGGTAGCCCTTGATGCGTCAAAGGCGGAGATAAGGAACGCGATAGAGGAGCTTTTCGGAGTCAAGGTCAGAAAGGTAAACACGATGATAGTGAAGCCCAAGAAGAAGAGGGTTATGGGTAGATTCAGACAGTATGGAACAACTAAGAGGTGGAAGAAGGCTATAGTTACCCTTGAACCAGGTGAGAGCATAGACCTTCTCAACTTTGCGAGCTAAGGAGTGAGATATGGGTGTTAGGAAGCTAAAACCTGTCACGAACGGAGCCAGGCACGCGGTAGTGTATGACTTTGCGGAGATCACCAAGAAGGAGCCGGAAAAGTCACTGGTAGTATGGTGGCACAGGGCTAAGGGAAGGTCTCGCCAGCAGGGTAAGATCACCTCAAGACACAGAGGTGGAGGACACAAGAAGCTATACAGGATAATAGACTTCAAGAGGGACAAGAGCCTCGTCCCTGCAAAGGTCGCAGCCATAGAGTACGATCCCTTCAGGAGTGCGAGGATAGCCCTGCTACATTACGCGGACGGTGAGAAGAGATACATACTCTGGCCAGAAAACCTGAAGGTCGGCGACACGGTCATGTCAATAAGCTACGAGGATGCGAGTGCTGGAAAGGAGCTCCCCGAGATAAAGCCCGGGAACGCCATGCCTCTGAAGTTCATACCCGTGGGAACCATTGTTCACAACATAGAGCTAAAGCCTGGAAAGGGCGGACAGCTCGTTAGATCCGCGGGCACGGAGGCACAGGTTCTCGGAAGAACAGGAAACTACGTCCAGGTCAGGCTCCCTTCGGGTGAGATGAGGCTCGTTCACGAGAGGTGTATGGCTACAATAGGGAAGGTTGGTCTCGCGGAGCACGAGCTCGTAAAGCTCGGAAAGGCGGGAAGAACCAGGTGGCTGGGCTGGAGACCCCACGTAAGGGGTACAGCCATGAACCCGGTTGACCACCCCCACGGTGGTGGTGAAGGTAGAACGAGGGGTAAGCACCCCGAATCCCCCTGGGGATGGAAGACGAAAGGATACAAGACCAGAAGAGGCAAGAAGTACTCTGACAGGTTCATAATCACGCGTAGAGACGGGAGGCCGCTCTGATGGGTTATAAAGGTGCATGGAACAAGAGGAACAGACTGATAGAAGACCTTGACAGCTTTTACAGGCTCTACAAGAGGATCCACAGACTCCACAAGAAGGTCAGAGAGGCTCAGAAGAGGGGAGACCCTGAGCTCATAGAGAGGAGGATCAGGAAGTACGAGGAGACCTACGAACAGTTCAGAGATCTTGTGAACAGGAACGCATGGGTTCACCCCAAGCTCTGGAGAAAGATCAAGCAGATGAACGAAACGGGAGAGAGAAAGGTGATAAAGACCTACTCCCGCTCAACCACCATAATTCCCGAGTTCGTGGGGCACACCATAGCGGTTCACAACGGAAAGACCTTCGTTCCCGTTTACATAACCCAGGAGATGGTTGGACACAAACTCGGAGAGTTTGCCCCTACGAGAACTTTCAGGGGACATCCCGAGAAGAGCGCCAAGGTTGTGAAGAAGAAGTGAGGTGTTTGATATGGGACAGCTGAAGATAAAGGACAAGAGCCAGAGAGAGGGCTACAGGCAGGGAGAGGCGATAGCAATACTCAGGTATGCGAGGATCTCTCCCACAAAGGCGAGGCTTGTGCTGAGTCAGATTCACGGGAAGGATGTGGGTGAGGCTCTCTATCTGCTTAAGGTTCTTCCCAAGAAAGGTGCCCGCATAGTTGAGAACTTGCTCAAGAGCGCCATAGCAAACGCAGAGCAGAAGGGACTTGACCTTGACAGGCTCTACATCAGAAAGGCTGTTGCGGACAGGGGACCCGTGTTCAGGAAGTGGCTCCCCAGAGCGCACGGGAGGGCTACCATGCTGAGGAAACAGCTCTCCCACCTTACGATTGTGCTCGCAGAAAAGCAAGAAGAGCAGGAGGACTGATTTATGGGACAGAAGACGCATCCTATAGGTTTCAGGCTTGGGGTAAACAAGAGCTGGGATTCAAGGTGGTACGCTCCCAAGTCAGAGTATGCAAAGATCCTCCACGAGGATCTGAAGGTAAAGGAATACATAAAGAACAGGTATAAGGTGGCGGGCATATCCAGGATAGATATAGAGAGGATAGTTGACAAGCTCAAGATAAGGGTGTATGCATCAAGACCTGCGATAATCATAGGGAGGAAGGGGCAGGAGGTTGAGCTCCTCAAGAAGACCATAGAGAAGATGGTTCCCGGCAAAGAGGTAACCATAAACATAACGGAGGTAAGGGTTCCAGAGCTTGACGCCCAGCTGGTCGCTGAAGACATAGCCCTCCAGATAGAGAGGAGGGTATCCCACAGGAGGGCTATGAAGAGAGCCATAGACAACGCTCTCAAGGCAGGTGCTAAGGGTGTGAAGATACAGGTCAAGGGAAGGATAGGCGGTGCAGAGCTCGCGAGGAAGGAGTGGTTCCTGGTAGGAAGGATGCCCCTTCAGACGCTCAGGGCTGATATAGACTACGGCTTTGCAACCGCTTACACCAAGTACGGGATACTGAGCGTTAAGGTCTGGATATACAAGGGAGATATACTCAAGGAAGGTAAGGAGGAGGTCCTCAAGAAGATAGAGGAGGACCTGGCAAAGGCTTCTCAGGAGGTATAAGAGATGTTTCTCCAGCCGAAGAAAACCAAGTTCAGGAAACAGCAGAGGAGAACCCTTAAGGGGAAGTCCCTCAGAGGAAACAGGGTCGCCTTTGGTGAGTACGGAATACAGGCCCTTGACAGGGCATGGATCACCCAGAGGCAGATAGAGGCGGTCAGGGTCGCCCTTGTGAGAGCTCTAAAGAAGGGTGCCAAGGTATGGATAAGGATATTCCCCGACAAGCCTTACACGAAGAAACCCAACGAGGTGAGAATGGGCGGTGGAAAGGGAGACCCCGAGGGCTTTGTCGCTGTTGTCAGACCAGGAAGGATAATGTTTGAGTTCTCCGGTGTCCCGGAGGAGGTCGCGGAGGAGGCTTTCAGGCTCGCTTCCGCAAAGTTACCCATAAAGACCAGGCTCGTTAAGGCGGGAGGATTCACCCTATGAAGGCGGTGGAGTTGAGAAAGCTAAAGGTGGAGGAACTCAGGAAGAAGGCTGATGAGCTCAAGATGGAGCTCCTCAAGATGAGGTTTCAGCAGAAGATATCGGGTCTTGACAACCCGATGGCGATCAGGAATTTAAGGAGAGATGTAGCGAGGGTTCTTACCGTGCTTAGAGAAAAAGAACTCAGAGGTGAAGGCTGATGACTGAGAAGAAGTGGAACGATAGAAGAAAGCACCTGGTCGGGACGGTGGTTTCCGATAAGATGGACAAGACGGTCGTTGTTAAGGTTGACAGGAGGGTACCCCATCCGCTCTACGGCAAGCACATAATAAAGAGCAAGAAGTATCACGCTCACGATGAGAAGAACGAATGCAGGGTTGGGGACGTGGTGGAGATCAGGGAGACGAGACCCCTCTCCAAGACCAAGAGGTGGGTTGTCGTCAGGATAATTCAGAGGGCAAGGAGGGCTGAGGAAGCTCTAACAGAGCAGTCCTAACTTTCCTTTCCCTTCTCTCAGCATATCTTTATCTCTATGCTCAGGTATATACTTTACTTCGGAGCGGTTTTCCTCATAGCTGATCACGTATTCACCCACTGGGGACCGGAGATAATAAACTGGCTTGCGAGCAAATTTATGGGTAGGGAGGTCACCGTTGTGGAGGGAGCTCCTTACAGGGAGAGCCTGATAGACAAGGTCATTCACAGTGTACGCGATAAGCTTGAAGGAGACCGGAGGTAGGAAATGGCTGGAGAGGAATTCAGGTTTAACAGTATTGAGGAAGCCATTGAGGACATAAGAGAGGGGAAGATGGTCATAGTCGTTGATGACCCGGACAGGGAGAACGAGGGAGACCTCGTCATGTCCGCAGAGAAGGTCACTCCGGAGGCTATAAACTTCATGGCGAAGCACGGGAGGGGTCTGATATGTCTATCCCTCCCTCCCGAAAGGTGCGAGGAGCTTGACCTCTACCCCATGGCTCACAGGAACACAGACCCAAAGGGAACCTACTTCTGCGTCTCCATAGACGCCCACCCAAAGCACGGGACTACAACAGGCATATCCGCCTACGACAGGGCAAAGACTATAAAGCTCGCCATAAGCCCTTCCGCGGGACCCTCAGACTTCGTAAGACCGGGGCACGTCTTTCCGCTGAAGGCAAGACCTGGGGGAGTCCTTGAGAGGGCTGGTCATACGGAAGCTTCTGTGGATTTAGCCAAGCTTGCGGGTCTCTATCCTGCGGGTGTTATATGCGAGATAATGAAGGAAGACGGGACTATGGCTCGCCTCCCAGACCTCATTGAGTTCGCAAAAGAACACAACCTGAAGATAATCACGATAGCTGACCTTATCAGGTACAGACTCAGAAAGGAGAGGCTCGTAGAGAGGGAGGCGACAGCGCACCTCCCGACACCGTGGGGAACTTTCAGGATACACGCCTACAGGCACAAACTCACCGGGGAGGAGCAGGTAGCCCTTACAATGGGAGAGTGGGAGGAGGACGAGCCCGTCCTCGTCAGGGTTCACTCCGAGTGTCTGACTGGAGACGTCTTTCGTTCAATGAGGTGTGACTGCCGACCCCAGCTGGAGAAGGCTCTGGAGATGATCTCCAAGGAGGGCAAGGGTGTTCTCGTTTATATACTCGGGCACGAGGGAAGGGGTATAGGTATAGCCAACAAGATAAAGGCGTATGCCCTTCAGGAGAAGGGTTACGATACCGTTGAGGCTAACGAAAAGCTGGGCTACCCTCCAGACCTCAGAGACTACGGGGTAGGGGTTCAGATACTTCTTGACCTTGGGGTAAGGAAGATGAGGCTCATGACCAACAACCCGAGGAAGATAGTTGCCCTTGAGGGTTTCGGGCTTGAGATAGTGGAGAGAGTGCCGATCAAGATAGAGGCGAACCCCCACAACAGGGTTTACTTGAGTACAAAAAGGGACAAGCTGGGGCATATGTTTTAGGAGGCTAACATGGGTGACTTCAGAAAGGCTGGAACAGATAGGGGAGATATAAGGGCTGAGCTCAAGAACTTCCTGCTTGCCATAAGGATAAGAAAGGAGGAGTATCTGAACATAATAGACGAGCTTGAACCCGATGAGCTTGAGTACGACCTGAGGGAATACAGGGAGTACTTTGAGAAACAGGTCAAACCTCTCTATGAACAGGCTCACGCTGTGGGGGTAAGAAGCCTGATTGAGCTTGCGGAGGAGGTCAAAGGAGTCTACGATGAGATAATAGAGCTCATTGAGAAGAAGCTTTCCTATGGCTGATAAGGATATAGAGAGTCGCAGTATTCTTGAAGAGTTTGAAAGGCTGTTTGAAGTCGTAGCTATAAGGGACGAGTCGCAGATAATCAGGGAGTTCGGCAGGGGGCTCACCTTCCTGAAGTTCTCTCCTATACTGGAGAGAGCTTTTCAGAATTACTATCTGAGGAAATACATATGGCAGTTCAGGATCGCAGTTATACTCGGTATAGGGCTGTATGCGGTCTTTGGTATCCTGGACGCCATGGTGTTCCCCAGTATAAAGTTTCAGTTCTGGTTTATACGCTTCGCCCTCGTTATACCTTTCGGTTTGCTCTTTCTCTTTCTCACCTTCAGGGTTCACAACGAGAGGGCTATTGAGCTCTTTCACTCAATGGTTGTGATAATAGCAGGTCTCGGCATAGTGGGAATGATATACATAGCGTCCACCGGGAAGTCTTACCTCTACTATCCGGGTCTGATGCTCGTGGTATTCTACACCTTCACCCTTTCGGCGCTGAGGTTTTACTACGCGACGATCAGCGGTCTTACCGTTGTGCTCATTTATCTCCTTATAGACCTCTACATCCTGGGCACTCCCAAGGATCAGCTGATAACGAATATGTTCTTCCTTGGCTCGGCGACCCTGATGGGAATGCCGGTAGGGTACCTCCTTGAAAGACACAGCAGAAGAGACTTCCTTCTTACCATGCTCCTTGCTCTTGAGAAGAAGAGAACGGAAGAACTGAACATAAAGCTCAGAGACATATCCTACATAGACGGGCTCACGGGAGTTGCAAACAGATTGCGCTTTGAGGAGTTCTTCCGAAAGGAGTGGAGGAGGGCTAAGAGGACAAAGAGACCCATATCCGTTCTAATGCTTGATATTGACTTCTTCAAGAATTACAACGACCTTCTGGGGCACCTTGAAGGGGACGAGTGCCTCAAGAAGGTTGCCCGCGCTATAAGTAAGCACATCAGGGCGGATGTAGACCTGGTCGCCAGGTACGGTGGAGAGGAGTTCGTGGTAGTCCTTCCTGAAACGGACCTCAAGGACGCTCTGAAAGTGGCGGACAGGATAAGGAGGGACATAGAGAGGCTGAAGATAGCCCATCCCGGTTCCGGTGCGTCAAAGTTCGTCACCGTCAGCATAGGTGTCGCATCCATACTACCTATTGATAATCTGAAGAGAGAGGTTCTCCTGAACATGGCGGACAAAGCCCTCTATATGGCTAAGGAGAAAGGAAGGAACAGGGTTGAGTATTACGAACCCGAGAGAGAGCACAACTCAAAGGATACCTCTGGTTGAGGGGTTCTTGAACCACCGCCTTCGGCGGTCTTAAAGAGACCATGCTGGGAAATCAGCTTGCCTTTGAACCTTCTTCCATATCCCTGTCGGGAACCAAGAGGGACATCCTCTCCCCATCCGATAGGGCGAGTATCATGCCCTGGGACTCTATCCCGAATATCTTCCTCGGCTTGAGGTTCGCCAGCATGAGTATCTTTTTGCCTACCAGCTCCTCGGGGGAGTAGAACTTGGCTATACCTGCGACCACCGTTCTCTCCTCGTCCCCGAGGGAAAGCCTGAGCTTGAGGAGCTTCTCCGAGCCCTCTACCCTCTCCGCTTCAAGAACCTTGGCGAGCCTGAGGTCAAGCTTGAGAAAGTCCTCTATACCTACGTAGTTTTTCTCTTCCATGGGACTCACTATTATATGACAGAAGACATCAAAAAGCCCAAGAGTTGCTGATAGAATGGCTACAAACCACGAGAAGGAGGTGGAAATCATGGCGGAAACGGTAACGCTTAAAGGGAATACAGTGAGCCTCGTCGGACCTGCTCTAAACGTCGGGGATGAGGCTCCCGAGGCTGTCGTTGTCACAAAAGATCTTCAGGAGAAGAAGGTCGGGGGAGCTAAGGGAAAGGTTCAGCTAATAATAACTGTTCCTTCCCTTGATACTCCAGTATGTGAGACGGAGACCAAGAAGTTCAACGAGATGGTTCAGGGGCTCGGGGACAAGGTGGACGTCACGGTCGTTTCAATGGACCTTCCCTTTGCGGAGAAGAGGTTCTGTGAGAGCTTCAGCATAGGGAACGTGACCGTCGCTTCGGACTTCAGGTACAGGGATATGGAGAAGTACGGCGTTCTGATAGCGGAAGGTGCCCTCAAGGGTATACTCGCGAGGGCTGTCTTCATAGTTGACGCCGAAGGGAAGGTTGCCTACAAACAGCTCGTTCCTGAGATAACCCAGGAGCCCAACTACGACGAGGTCATGGAGAAGCTCAAGTCTATGGTCTGACCCGTGGGGGCGCTCGCCCCTTTACCCTTTGTACCTAAACGTAGGCTTCCTGTTAGCCTCGGCTTCCTTGATCCTTTTAACGGGAGTTCTGAAGGGAGCCTTATTGAGCCTTTCCGGGTTTTCCCTCGCCTCCCTGACTATACTCTTTAGAGCCTCTGCAAACTTCCTCAGAGTGTCCGGGCTCTCGGTCTCGGTCGGCTCTATCATGAGGGCTTCCCTGACTATCAGGGGGAAGTAAACGGTCGGGGCGTAGAACCCGTAATCCAGGAGCCTTTTCGCCACACCCATGGCGTTGGTCTTGTGCTTGAGGAGGTTGGTTGCAGAGAGTACGAACTCGTGCATGCAGGGAACGTGGGAGTAAGGGTCGTTGAATGTTCCTTTTAGTAGATGTCTGAGATACCTCGCGTTCAGGACAGCGTACTTTGCGACCTTCCCTATCTCCTTTCCGTAGCTCAGAATGTAGGCGAGGGACCTGAGCCACACTCCGAAGTGCCCGTAGAAGGCAAGGAGCTTCCCAACGCTCTTTGGTATGTCCCAGTTGAGGTAATACCTCTTTCCATCAAACTCCACCTGTGGGACGGGGAGGTAGGGCTTGAGCCTCTCGGACACCCCGACGGGACCGCTCCCAGGTCCTCCTCCCCCGTGAGGGGTAGAGAAAGTCTTGTGAAGGTTGAAGTGCATCACGTCCACACCCCAGTCTCCAGGTCTTGCCACCCCGACGAGGGCATTGAAGTTGGCACCGTCCATGTAGAGGAGGGCATCCTTTTTGTGGAGCTCCCGGGCTATCTCTTTCACCTTCCTCTCAAATATTCCGAGGGTGTTGGGGTTCGTTATCATGAGACCTGCGGTCTCATCGTCCAGCTTCCTCATGAAGTCGTCCCAGTCAAGCTCTCCGTTCTTGTCGCTCTTTACAGTAACGACCTCAAAGCCACATATACTTGCGGAGGCTGGATTCGTCCCGTGGGCTGAGTCGGGGATCAGAATCTTCCTTTTCCTATCGTTCCCCCTGTCCCTGTGGTAGGCGAGGATGAGAAGAAGCCCGAGGAGCTCTCCCTGAGCTCCAGCCGCAGGCTGTAAAGAGACGTCCGCAAAACCTCCCAGCTCTTTCAGGAGCTCTTTGAGTTCATAAGCCACCCGAAGCGTTCCCTGAACGAACTCCTCCGGAGTCAGGGGGTGAACTCCTGTAAAGCCCTCCATGTTTGCAAGCTCTTCGTTTATCCTCGGATTGTACTTCATCGTGCAGGAACCGAGGGGAACCATCGTCGTGTCTATGGCGTAGTTGAGCTGGGAGAGTTTAGTAAAGTGCCTTACTACCTCAAGCTCCGGGAGCTGGGGAAGGTTCAGATCTTCCCTCATGTAGTCTTCTGGAATGACCTCCGAGAGTTCTACCTCCGGAACGTCAAGCCCAGGGAGCCTGTAACCCTTTCTCCCTTCTCTTGAAAGCTCAAAGAGGAGTTCCATGGGGGAATTATTTTAACCCGGCAGGGTTGAGATAGAGCTCTTTAGCTCTTAGCCGTTTTACCCTATTCTTCCGCCCATCCTTGTAATACCGGGTCACCTTATCTCCTCC
>WGFS01000215.1 GCA_015492115.1 Aquificaceae bacterium | reverse complement strand
CAGGGATTGGGAGCTTATTTGCTCCCAGCTTGAAATACTCTTTGAGGGCAGGCTATGATTTACACAAAAGTTGAAACAGTCCCGACTGGGGAACTTCCTGAGGGAGAGGAAATATAAAGAACCTGTCGTACTGCCCGTACCCTCAGGGGGAGTGCCCGTCGGCGTTGAGATAGCTAAGATCCTGAGAGCACCCCTTTACCCCTTGATAGTGAGAAAGGTTCAACTTCCCTGGAGTACGGAGGCGGGTTTTGGCGCTGTGAATGCAGATGGGGACGTGGTCCTAAATGAGGAGCTCATTGAGAGGCTCCGGCTTAGTGAAAAGGACAGGGAGGAGCAGATAAGAAAGACTCTGAAAAATGTGAAGGAGAGGATGAGAAAGTTCCTGAAGGGGGAGTTTCCGAGTTTAAAGGGAAAGACCGCAGTTGTGGTTGACGATGGTCTTGCGTCCGGATATACGCTCAGGGCTGGAATAATGTATGTGAAGAGGAGAGAACCAGAGAGACTCATTGTCGCGGTTCCAACCTGCTCTGCTAACTCCGCCAGAGAGGTGTCAGAGGATGTAGATGAGCTCATCTGCCTAAATATGAGGGAGGGATACCCTTTTGCGGTCGCAGACGCTTACGAAAACTGGAGAGATGTAGAAGAGGAGGAAGCCCTTGAGATCCTTACCTCTTCTCAATAGCTACCTCTCCACCCATACCGATCCTCAATAGGGACTTGTCACCTCTGGTTATGCGAACCTTGACCGGTATCCTCTGGGCGACCTTGGTGAACTCCCCTGCGGTTATGTCTCTGGGAATCACCGCAAACTTCGCTGCGGTGGCTCTGTTTATTTCCTCAACGACCCCCTCAAACTCCACGCCCGGCAGGGCGTCTATGCTGATCTTAACCCTGTTGCCCTCCCTAACACCTTCAAGTTTGGTCTCTTCAAGGAGGACAAGTATATATATGTCCTTTGGATCGTAGACAGCGTAGATGGACTGTCCAGGACGCACAACCTCGCCCCTGCTGACGAACCTCTTCACCACATAACCGTCAACTGGACTCCTGAGAACTGTCTCGTCTATAAGGTTTTGAAGATCCTCCCTCTTCCTAATGAGGGCTTCTCTCTGCTTTTTCAGGGCTTCTATCTTCCTGTCCAGCTCTCCCGTCTGTTTGAGCTTAGCTCTCAAGACGTCCTTCCTCTTCAGTACCGCAAGCCTCTTTGCGTTAAGGGAGGACAGTTCCTTTTTCAGAGCACGAAGGCGCGTATCTATGTCCTCAAACTTCCTCGCAGGGACAACACCCTTGGAATGAAGTCTCTCAAAGCGTTCCCTGTCTCTCTTCAGCAACTCCATCTTTACCTTCAGAGCTTCCATATTCGCCCTGAGGGCGTCAGCTTCCCTGTCAACAAGCTCCATACTTTCCCTGAGCTCTTCCCTGAGTGCTCTCGCCTTTATCTTCAGAGCTTCTATCTCCCTGTCTATGCGCCCTATCTGGCTCTCAAGCTCACCGAGCTTTATCCTGTAGTCCCTGTCTCCCACCTTTGCCAGAGGCTCCCCCTTCTTAACCCGGTCGCCCTCCTCCTTGTAAAGCTTCTCCACCCTCCCGGTGACGCGTCTGTAAGCGACCTTCGTAAAGGTATCGCTCTCCACGAATACAGCGTTCGTTATAGCATGGGTGAGCCTGTAGTGAACCCATCTAAACCCCAGTATGAGGAAAACAAGGATCAGCACACTCAGGATGAGGATGCCGAGCGACTTCTTACCTTTCATACCCGATCACCTCTCTGAGCCTGAAACTCTCCAGAAGGAGGTCGTACTCTCCTATCCTCAGCGTGTTCTCCGCTGTGATGAGGTAGCTCTGGGCATCCAACACCTCTGTATTAGTCCCGAGTCCAGCCCTGAACTTCTCCCTGGCGATCCTGAGATGCTCCTTCGCATCCTGGAGTTGCTGTCTGGCGAGCTCAACCCTCGCCCTAACAGCCTTTATATCTTCAAGAACACTTTTGAGTTCCAGTATGAGCTTCTTTTCAAGATCTCTGTACCTCTCATAAGCCTGTCTCTTTGCCAGCCTGCTTAACTCAAGAGCCCTAAACCTCCTGAGACCGCTGAATAGGTTCCACCTGAAGGCAAAACTGACCAGATACCTGTCCTTGGGAAATAGATCGGACTCTTCGGTTCTCTGATATACAGCCTCAAACACCGCAACGGGATAGAACGAACTTCTCGCAAGCTCAACGTATCTCTCAGAAAGTTCAAGGTTCCCCTTCATGTAGAGAAGTATGGGTCTATTTCTACGGAGCTCCCCTATAAGCTCTTCTTCCGGGAGCTCAGAGAGCTTCGTACTCTCAGTTTTAACTGGCTCAACATCATCTACCCTGACACCTGTCAGATAGGAGAGATAGCTGAGAGACTTTGAGTAGTCCGCCTGAGCCTTTGCCAGCTTCTCCCTGACGTCGTAGAGCTTCACCTTTGTTTCAAGAAGATCCTTGAAGGCGACTATCCCTTCTTTGTATAGCTCCTTCACATCCCTCAGATGAGCCTTTACGAGCTCCTCATGTTTCCTGTAAATATCAACCACAGCCTTCGCCTTTAGAGCGTTTATGTAAGCCTTCCTTAACTTGAACAGCACCTCGTTCCTCTTCTCTCTAACCATGAACTTCTGAAGATCCTCCCGTTCCCTCGCTATCTCGTACTCCCTGAAGTTTCTCAGATCGTAGAGTTCCTGCACGAGCTGGAGGGTAAACTTGGGGTAGCTACCTTTCTGGAAGGTGAACTCCTGCGGTGGTGATGAGGGAAGGTTAAAGGTAAAGCTCTGTTTTTTGGACAGGTTAAAGGAAGCCTCAAGGTTTAAGGTCGGCAGGAACTTCCCGAACTTCTCAAGCCTTTCCTGAGCACGCTTTTCAACCTCTATCTTCTCCACCTTTAACTCGTAAAAGTGTTTTAAGGCGAGCTTCTCCGCTTCTTTCAACGTGATAGGGAAGGAAAGAGTAAAAAAGCTCAGGAGTACACACCAAGCTCTACCAAAACCTTTCGCCATGTCTCCATCACCTCTTCTTCAGTCAGGATTGAAAGCTCTACGAGGTGCCTCGCAGTCCCTACCAGTATGTGTGCCTTTATACCAGGCTTATCCACACGGAGGAGCGTCAGAACCTCCTCCGTCTCCTTAAGAAGGACTTTCTTGCTCTCCCTGTAAAACTCCTGAAACTTCCTGTCGGTGCATATAGCCTCAAAGAAGAGTATCTTGGCAAGCTCCTTTTCTCTGACCATGAGTTCAAAGGGCTTTATAAAGACAAGTTCCTTTCCCCTCTCAGGCTCTCCCTCCGATATAAGCTTCTTTCCTTCCTCTATAAGAGAGAGTATCTCCTCTCTCACGGAGATGAGAAGTTCCAGAAGGAACTCCTCTTTGCTTCTGAAGTATATATAAAAGGTACCGTGGGCTAAACCTGCCTCTGAGGTTATGTCGGACACCCTCGCCCTATGGAAGCCCTTTTTGAATATGACCTTTTTCCCCGCCTCCACCAGCCTGTCTTTGGTTTCCTGACCTACTGACTGACTCATCAGTTAGTAATATAGCACAGGAGCTATCCCATGAGTAAACGTCTTATGAGAAGTAGTAGTGTTACAGGCAGTGCAAAGGAACCAGCAGGTGTGGAGGAACACCCGCCTCCGGGAGCAGAGCCAGAGGGGTTGTACTCAAAGGCTCCTATATCTACAACCGGAAGGTCGTCGTTGTTCCCGTCTATCTCCCTTGGATTCAGGTCTATGTCCTTTGAGCCGAGGTAAGCTCCTGCAGGGAGGTTTGATGTCCCGCCATCCACCGCCGGTGAAGTTCCCGACAGCCTGTAATTCCCGCTCTGAGCATTCAGAAACTGAGGGTTCTGGGTAAAGTTTGAGCCGTGCTCGTACCTGTTAGGGTCAAGGTCTTTCATGTAAACCCCTGGGGAAACTATGGTGTTATCTGGGGTGCCATCCGCCTCCGGGAACGTGATGAAATACTGCCCAAATAGGTTATTGAAGAGCCTCATACCTCCAGAGTTCGCAAGGACTGAAACGCTCTTACCTGCAGACACACCAGAGCCAGTATTCCAGAAGAGGTTGTTGTAAAGGTTCATCTCCGCAGAGCTTTCCTTAAGGACAACGTAAACACCCGGCATGTCGCCACCCACAAAGGTGTTGTTTATCACGTGAAGTTTTCCCCGAACCTCAGAGTAGAAGGTGGCATTTATAAGACCAGTGTTGTCCACCACCATATTACCGGAGAAGGAGCAGTCAGATAAGGGATCTACCGCAATATACACGATGGAATCTCCCTGATTTACCCTGACCTTATTCCTCTCAACAATGGAGCTTCCGTTACAGGACGTATATACCGCTCCGCCATTTTTATTGGAGCTGTTGCTCTCAAAAGTGTTACCAAGGAGCAGGATCCTTCCAACAGTGTTTGCAACGTAAAGGGCTCCTCCTTCAAAGGCTGTATTCCCATAGAACTCCGAATTCCTGAGGGTAAAAATGGTGAAGAACTCTCCACTTACGTAAATGGCTCCTCCCTGATAACCCTTACCGTTCTGGAACACCAGTCCATCCACCGTTATACCCCTTCCAGATAGGTTCATGATCTGAACTCTGTCGTCGGTGTTCGGGTCTCCGTCGTAGTCTCCACTGAGGACGGGTTTGTCCAATGGGTCAAGGGCGAGTATGAAAAGGCTCATCCCGTCCCTTATGTGGGCGGTGAGAGTTGAGTTAAATCTGTAAACGCCAGGATTCACGTATATGGTGTCTGACTCACCATTGTTCTCCGCCTTGCTCAGGGCAAACTGGAACGAGCAGGGAAAGTCGGTTGAGCAGGCATCTCCCTGATGAACAGGGGATACGTAAAGCTTTGCACCCATAGACAGGTTTGAAAGGGTAAACCCTACAAGTAAAGCCATGAGAAACTTTTGCATAGCTTCACCTCCTCGGGTGAGAGGTGGTTACAGAGACCTCAGACCCTGTTGAGCTATAAAGGACCCCGCCCACAGGCGGGGTGATATTACTGACAGTTCCCCACACAGACCTCCACTGAAGACAGATTTGCGTTTGGAGCGGGCGATATCTCCAGGAAGTACTTCATGTGCGATGAGGCTGTCTTTGCGGAGGGTGCCTTGAAGTATGCCTCTGGGCTGACCTTGAAGGTGTTATCAAAAAAGACAAGGTTCTGATTCTGGTCGTATCCTGTAAAAGCTCCAGACCTTGCCTTTTTACCTTCATCGTTAACTACCCTGAAGTACACGTTCCCCGTGGAGGACTTGACCTTGACGGTGAACATGTAGTTGTCCGGTATCCAGTTGGGGCAGGCGTTCGCACCACAGGGGTTTACGGGCACTCTGAGAACCCCGGTATTCAAGACATCTATAGTGACCCACTGTCCGCTTATAAAGGGGCTGTCATTCTCGTTACATATAATATTGTTGCTTCCGCTTACGTGTATTCCAGTTCCGTATGTGTCCGGGCATGTGTCGGTTGCGTTATCCACCCCATCTCCATCCCTGTCGTTATCACATGCATCACCCACTCCATCTCCGTCAACATCCATCTGGTCGGCGTTGGAAACGGTACTACAGTTATCACAGGCATCACCCACACCGTCGCCGTCGGTATCCGCATTGTTGGAGCTGGCAGTTTTCGGACAGAGGTCGTCCGTGTTGAGAATACCATCTCCATCTATATCCGAGTCGCAGACATCTCCTATATGATCACCGTCCCTATCCCTCTGATATGGGTTGTAATCATTCGGACAGTTATCGTTCAGAGCGTCGGTAATGGAGGGAGGGAAGGAGAGGTCATAATACCACCCATCTCCGTCCAGGTCTTCACATCTATCTCCTATACCATTACCGTCAAAGTCATTTTGAGATGGGTTGTAGCTGTACACGTGACGACCAAATACATCCTTTTGAATCAAACAGTTGTCGTTTACATCCAACACTCCATCACCGTCCATATCCGGGTCACAGGCGTCCCCTAAGTCATCAGCACTCACAGCTGAAGCTATTATCCCGTACAAGTTGAAAGTATCCTTTATAGCTTTGTCCGTATTCGTCTGGTCAGGGTTGAACGCCAAGGGGCAGTTATCCTCAGCATCTGGTATTCCGTCGTTGTCCGCATCTGACTCCTCGCTGTCCGGCACTCCATCGCAGTCAGCATCGCCGTCTATAATACCTACGGAAGCCCAGGCATTTCTGATAGTGCATACATCCGTGTCTGTGAAACGGGGGAACGAGAGGGGTCTTAAATCTCTAAGTAATTCAGCGAGGTAAACGGCTTCAAGCGCTGTGTACTCAAAATCACTTGTGGAATTAAGGGAACTTAGAAGCAGGAAGTAAAATTTCTTCGCCTTTTCAAACCCAATTCCGGAAATGGAGTACCCGTTATGAACTCCGCCCTCTGTTATAAGGTAAGCGACCTTGTTGGGAATACTGCTGTTGGTATGAACCCAGCAATAGTCATTGCCATCATCACAATCGCAGTCGGAACAAGATTGATAGTCTGGGCTTGTTATGCTGTCAGGATACCTTGTGCGTCTGGTGTTTACCGCTGGTGGATTTGCCAAATCTCTGAGGACTGTGCCATCACTCCATTTAATTTTCCAGTCTGTGTTGCCTGTAACTTCCTTTTTTATAAACTGAGCGAATACATCTGAAAAGCCTTCATTTAAGGCTCCCGACTGGAATTCGTATTCAAGTTCGGAAGTATAATCGGTAACCCCATGGGTAAATTCGTGCACAACTATATTCAAGGTATCCGCGCGCGGTCCGAACAGGAAAAGATTGTTACCAAAAAGACAAGTATGATATTGAGCGTTGTCCACAGACCACCTTATATAGGCAAGTATTATGTCATCGTTGTCGTCGTAGGAAGTCCAGCCAAAGTTATTCTCAAAGAAGTTATAGGTATCCACAACATAGGAGTACATCCTGTTTGCAACACCGCTGATACCGGTGGAGTTGCTACAGTTCCCGCTGGTTGTGCTCTCGTCACAGAGGACTGTGCCGGGGTCGTTGGGCCAACATACATCTGGGTCAGAGTTTCCAAGGTCTATGATCTCAAACGCCAGGTCTTTGGAAAGGGATATCTTGTCCACCACCTTACCGGTATGTGCGTCAACAAAAACCCTCCACTCCCTTCGCTTACCCGTTGCCTTGCTCTTACCACTTACCGTCAGATGCCACACGAGCAGGGGTCTTGCCTGCTTTTTCGGGGAGTAGAGAGACTGTTCCAGTATCATGAGCTTGGGTCTTGCTCCGAGCTCAGCTCCCACTATGTCCGGATCGTTCAGAGCTCTTTGAATGGCGGTGAGTTTGTCTATGGTAGGTTTGGTGTCTATCTTGTACTTATCCATGTTCGGCACCCACTTTCCTATTGACGCTACAACGTAGCCGTTGTTTATATCCAGCGTTAGACCTGCTCCAAAGATGGGAACTTCCTTGTACTTCTGCTTTAAGAAAACCTTCTTAATCCCAAAAACGTCCTTGACCTTGCCGAGGTACAGCTCCTTCTCAGGGCTTGAGAACCCGTAAACCTCCTTAAACCTGTCCAAGAAGTAGAAGGTCTGGTCTATTGGATCTGTGCCAACGCTGTCGGGTACCTTGACATTCATACGGATAAAAAGGGGCATATTCCCCCTCATCCTCACCCTGAAACCATCCTTTGACTCCTTTCTTATTTCCTTCAGCCCCTGTATCTGGGGTGTTTCCGAAAACACAGCCCTGGTGGAATTATCACCTCCGCCACCTCCACAGCCAAGGAGGAACAACGCAGAAACTACAGCAGTTCCAAACAGAAATCTACCGACTCTCATAACACCTCCCTCCTTATCTCCTCAGTAGCCTTCTCAGGAACATGAGCGCCGGCACCAGAGACCAGACCGGTAGAGAGCTCGCAGGAGAAGAAGAACAACCACCTCCGCCACCGCTGGAACTGCCAGAAACGAGGGCAAACACCGCATTACAGCTTTTGTTAGCGTCAAGGGTTATGGTGCAGTGCGCATTGCTTCCGCAGGAAGAGCAGTCTCCCTCCCAGGTGCTGAACTGAGAACCCGAACTGGGTGTTGCGGTCAGCGTGACGTTCAGGTTCTTGCCCACCTTCTTTGAACAGGTGTTACCGCAGTCAACAGCGCTGGGACTGCTCGTCACATTACCCGAACCGCTACCGGACCTGGTGACCGTGAGTGTCATGCCGAACTCGTATGCCCCCATATCAACCGTGACTGTTCCGTCTCCATTTCCATCAATTACCCTGTCGTTCCCGTCTATGTCGGTGGTTGGCAGGCTGTAGCCAGCGGGTAGGGCATCCGTCCCGGCATCTATGGCGGGGGATCCATCGGAAAGCCTGAGATCTCCGTTAGCCTGATCAACGAACTTGGGATCTCCGTTGGTGTTTCCAGAATGTGTGTAGTTGTCTGCTTTTTTTATATACAGGTCTCCCGACTGCAGTACTCCATCACCCGGGCTGCTGTCAGAACCATCATCAAACACCGCATCTCCGGAGAAGATGTTGTTCTTGAGCTCAACAGGCGAACCCGTTCCGTTTGTATTCTGATCGTTGTAAATGGAAAGGTCATCCCCGTAAGGGTCTGTGGTGGTGTTGTTCCAGAACACGTTGTTGTATATGTACGCTTTGTCGGTATCTTCCACCAAAAAGATAACAGCACCACCACCTGCAAGCCCTACTCCATTGTCTGTGTTCTCAGAAAAGGTGTTGTTCAGCAGTAAAACCTCTTTTCCATTAGCGCTCAGACCACCTATACCTTCCGAACTGTTCTTATAAAAAACATTGTTTACTACATTTACCACACTCTTAAAGTCAGAGATTCTCAGACCACCGGCAAAATCCCGCGTTGAGTTTTCTTTAAATACGCTGTTTTCAATTGTTACTGGGTTATTACACGTGCCTGTAATAGAATCACATGTTATAAATGCACCGCCACCACCGTTTCCCGTTCTGTTGCCGACAAAGTAGGAGTTACTAACCTTTATTTTGCTGTTTTCACGTGTGAGGATATACAGCCCACCTCCATCATAAGTATTTGAGCCAACGCTCGCCTCGTTGTTCCTGAATTCGCATCCCTCTATGTTTACTTCCGCTGAGTTTGTAGATATATACAAGCCTCCACCATGATTGTTCACACCTCCATTCTGAAAGACAAGGTTTGTCAGGGAAAGAACTACGTTTGTATCCACCGTTCCAAAGGAATCTGTGAATATCCTCATCACCTGAATGTTACTCGTAGAGGGGTCGTTGTCGGGGTCTCCGTCAAGGACGGGTTTGTTGGATGGGTCAACCGCCCTTATGGTCAGGGGTTTGTTGTCTCTAAGGTACAACGTAAGTGTGCTGGTTAGCTCGTAGGTTCCGCCACTCACGAATATTGTGTCCGCCTCTCCGTTGTTACCCGCATTGTCCAGAGCTGTCTGAAACTCGCAGGCGTTAGCCTGAGAGGAGCAATCTCCTGTCCCCTGAGCACTCGGGGCGACGTAGAAGTCCGCAGACATGGACAGCCCCGTGCAGAGCAGGGCACCGCCAAGGATTAGATGAAGTCTATTGTGTCGCATACCTTTCCTCCCTCGGGTTTAAAGGAATCTTAGAGAGAAGGTGGTGATGTCTCCCCGGAGTCCTAAAAACCCTTTCTTATTCAATTACTGCAATTAATGTACCAAAATAAGCCAGTATGTTAAGGTAATTATCACATCTTGTGATGAAAAAAGCCAAGGAAATTCCCATTCTTATAGCCAAATGTAAAAGATCTTTACATCTTCAATGTCTGAGTCAAGTCTTCTTGTTCATACTCAAGATTTTTAATGTACTGTAAAATACATTTACATGGTGTAAAGACTGTTTACACTTCCTCGTCTTTATACCTTTCTCTTATCTTCATAACCTCTTCTATGTTTTCAAAAAAGAGGTCTATCAACTCCGGATCAAAGGCTTTCCCTTTCAATCCCTTCATGTGCTCTGTAGTCTTCTCAAGGCTCCAGGGTTCTTTGTAGGGTCTCTTTGAAAGGAGAGCATCAAATACGTCCGCTATGGAGGTTATCCTTCCCCACAGGCTTATCTCCTCTCCCTTCTTCCCGTTGGGGTAGCCCGTCCCGTCCCATCTCTCGTGGTGGTCAAGGGCAACGAGGGCTGCCATCTGGAGGAGTTCGCTGGAGCTGTCCTTGAGTATCTCGTACCCAATTATCGTGTGCCTCTTCATCACCTCCCACTCCCAGTCGCTTAGCTTCCCCTTTTTCAGAAGTATCGCGTCAGGTATCCCTATCTTCCCTATATCGTGCATGGGTGCCGCGAGCATAAGGTTCTCGCACAGCTCCTTCTCCAGTCCGAGCTTCTCACACATGAGCCTGGCGTAGAGACCAACCCTGACTATATGGTTGAAGGTCTCGGGGTCCTTGTACTCCGCCGCGTGGGAAAGCCTCATTATAGCCTCCCTGTAAGCTTCCTTAACCTTAGCCTGGAGCAGGGAGTTCTCTATGGCGGAGGAGGCGTAACCCCCGAGGAGAGTGAAGAGCTCAATATCCTCCTCCGAGAAGTTCCCCGAGAGCTTGTTCACAGCCTGGAAGACTCCGAGGACGCTCCCCCTCTTGTCAAAGAGTGGTATGGCGAGTATGTTCCTCGTCCTGTATCCCGTCTCCCTGTCCACCTCCGGATTGAATCTGGGGTCTGCGTAGGCGTCCTTCACCACGAGGCTCTCTCCCCTCTGAGCGACCCAGCCCACTATACCCCTGTCAGCGGGAACCCTTATCTCCTCAACCCCATGGGCTACCTTAGTCCAGAGCTCGTTCTTCTCTCTGTCGAGGAGAAAGAGACTGCACCTGTCCACCTCAAGGATGTCCCTCGCAAGGTCGGAGAGAATCACGAGGAGCCTGTCAACGTCCTGCTCCCTGCTTATCTTTTCCGCGGAGGATAGGAGGAGCTTAACCCTACCGAGCTCGGACATAACTAAAATCTAACCCCGCTTATAATTAAATACCATGCAAAAGGTTAGAGTTGGCTGGAGCATAACCCATCAGGAGTTCACCATAACCGACTACTACTACTTCTCCATACTCCAGAGGGAAGCTAAGAAGGCAGGGATAGAGATAGATGAGGTTGACGACTGGAATAAACTCGGAGAGTATGACACCATAGTTTTCAACTATCCAGAGATACCCTTCAAAGAGGAGGAGGTAAACGACGTGGAGAGGTGGGTCTGGGAGGAAGGCAAGAAGGTTATACTGCTTGGATACTACAAGAACGAGGATCACATAGCGGACACATGCAACACTCTCGCGAGAAGGTTCGGGATGGAGCTTAACTCCGACGAGGTGACGGACGAGAAAAGCAACCACAACGGGGACAAGTACTTTGTTGTTACATCCAAGATAAGGAGGTACAACAAGAACGACAAGAATGAGGTGAATGTGGAGAAGATACTCCTCCCCTGCACAGCCTCCATAAAGCCCATAATGCCCGATACAAAGATAGTGGCGAGGGCGGAGGATACCGCTGTGT
>WGFS01000214.1 GCA_015492115.1 Aquificaceae bacterium | reverse complement strand
TCCTTTCTCTATGTACCCCGTCTCCTCAAGCCACTCGTATATGTCGTCAATGAGGGGGTCTCTGGAGTATTTCTTCAGGGAGAATGTCCTTTTCAGAAATCTGCGGAAGTTCTTCCCCTCGTAGAGAAAGCCTATGAGAACGAAGAGGCTCAGAACCTTCTCAAGCTCCTCGCTGAGCTCACCCTCTTTAACCTTCCTCTGGAGGTAGGGTGAGAACTCCTCCTCAAGGCTCCTTTCAAGCTCCTGTTCAAGGGTGTGGGGCTTTGCCCCGTAGGGGAGTATGTAGGAGTAGCCCCTCTCCTTTATCCCGAGCCTTCCAGCCCTTCCCTCCATCTGGAGTATGTCAAGCTGGGATGGGAAAACCTTCCACCTTCCCTCCCTCCTGTCGTAGAAAGCCCTAACTCCTATCATGACCGTATCCGCTGGTAGGTTCACACCGTAGGCGAGGGTGTGGGTCGCAACGAGGACGGGAAGCTCACCCTTTCTGAAAGCCCTCTCAATCTCCTCCCTCTCCTCCCTCGGTATGTCTGCGTTGTGGAAGGCGAGCTCAACCTCCTCCCTCTCCTCCCTGCCAAAGGGCACCGTCTCGTTCATTACTCCTATCTTCTCCCTGTTTGCGAGCTCAAGAACCTTCCAGCCCACGTTCTTCTTGTGGACGAAGAGGATCACCTGCTCGTCGGGTCTCTTGAGTTCGTAGAGGGCTGTCAGGAGCCTGCTGGCGAGCCTTTCGTCCTGCTCCTTAGCCTTTACGAACTCCCTGAACTCCGTAAGAGGTATGACCTTTCTCTCAAGGGGGACAGGTCTCCAGAGGGACTCTATGAAAAGCTCCGCCCTTATCCACTTTGCCAGCTCTATGCTACCGGGAAGGGTTGCGGAGAGACCGAGCATCTCCACACCTCTCTCAAGGAGGTGGGTTACTATCTCTTCCAGAACCCAGCCCCTTGAACCTATGAGGTGGTGGATCTCGTCTATCACTATGCTCTCAGCTTCGGTAGCCCAGGGGAGCTTATTCCTTAGGGCGAGGGCGAGGTTCTCGTAGGTGGAGACGAGGATGTCTGAGTGTTCCCTTCCGTAGAGCTCTATTATGTCCCCCGTCCTCATATCAACCTTCTTCCCGAAGAGCTTTCTCAGCTCAACCGCCTTCTCGTAAACGAGGGACTTGGTGGGTGCGGTGTACACTCTTCTCCCCTTTTTATCCTTCATGAACATGAAGGCTATGAGGCTCTTCCCGGCGGAGGTGGGTGCGGTCACGAGGGCGTTCCCTTTCCTGTACTTTCTGAAAAAGAGGGTCTGTATAGGGTTGAGGAGTTCGTAAGGGACCTTCTCTCCCAGCTCCTTCCCCTCCGCAAGCTTCTCTTCCTTCGGTCTTCCCGCGGGTGTTTTGTATACCAGCCTTCCACCCGGAGGGTCTATTCTGAACTCTGAGTTTTCAAGGACGAGGTAGTGTTTCATACAGAGGTAATTATAAGGTCAGGGACAGCCCGTCCCGTCGGTTTCTACGTACCGCCCGAGGCAGGCGTCAAAGCAGAAGCCCCAGCCACTCAGCAGTGCGTGGACACCGTGTATCCTGTAGCTCTCTTCACCATCGCAGGTGGATACCTTCTCGTAAGTTATGGACACGTTCTTGGAGACCGATACCGCTCCGGTGAGGGTGTTCGTCCCGTCGGTGAGGTTGCAAACTGCAGGACCGTATCCTGAGGGAGGGCAGGTAAAGTTGTCGGGTACGGTTTTGAAGTCCGATATGAAGGCCTCTACAGCAAGAGCTGTGTTCTTCACATCAGATATGACCGTGCCCCTGTATGCTTTGTTCACATATCTTGCGTAGAGAGGTATGGCTATCCTAACGAGTATCCCGAGTATGGCAAAAACTACGAGAACCTCAAGCAGAGTAAAACCCCTCCTCATTTCTTCCCTCTCTCCTCAAGGAGCTTTCTCTTTATGGGAAAGAGAACCCTCTCACTCCTGACCTTTCCATCCGGGGTTATGTAAAAGCGCCCCCCAGCGGAATCCTTAAGCCCCTTCGGTATGAGTCCAGCCTCCTCAAGCTCAGCTATGTTTCTGGGGTATCTGCCGAACTTCTTCTTAAATAGCTCTACCGCCCTGTTTATCCTGTACGCGGTCTCCAGAGTCCTGAGCCTTGCATAGATCGCCTTCTTCATCTTTTCGTTCCTCATAACCCTGAGCTGTTCCTTCAGTAAAACTATGGCGAGCTCGTACCTACCCTCCTCGTAGTAAAGCCTTGAAGCGAGAAGTGGAATGAGGTTGTACTCCTTAGCCTGGGGGTATCTCGCTGCCATCTTAAGATACTCAGCACCCTTAAGGTTATCTTTCAGGAAGTAGAAGTAGATGAAGCCTATGTAAAAGGGAATTCGCCAGTCGTTGACATACCCCATCCCCCTCTTGAGAAGGGCTATCGCCTCCTCATAGAGACCTACATCCCACGTCAGGAAGGCATTGGCTATGTAGTAGGGGTCAAAGTATCTCGGGTTGTAAGTTGTGGTGGTGTCAAGGCTCACATAGACCTTGTAAGCCTGCTTCCTGGTTATGTGTCCCCGACCCTTCTCAAGAGCGTACCCTATGAAGGATAGGG
>WGFS01000213.1 GCA_015492115.1 Aquificaceae bacterium | reverse complement strand
GTGACGGGAAACTTTGCCTTAATTCCGGTGGCTCTGTTAGAAAAGAGGACGACCTTCGGTCGTATGCTCTACAACTGGGGATGGGTTTACGGGGGGCATCTTTTGGGAACCTTCTTCTACGGATTCCTAGTCTACGTAGCTGCGACCAAGATGGGTGCTGTTCCCGAACCGGTGGTGGGTAAGATGATAGCCAAGGTTGCCGAGGCGAACACCCTCGGGTATGCGAAGCTCGGCTTTGTGAACGGCTGGACGGTGGCGATAGTTGAGGCGATACTCTGCAACTGGATGGTAACCCTCGGTGCGGTGCTGGCGATGGTTGCCCAGCACGTCATAGGTAAGATAACCGCAATGTGGCTACCTATACTCACGTTCTTCGCCCTCGGTTTTGAGCACGCGGTCGTTAACATGTTCCTGATGCCCACGGGCATGCTCTTTGGCGCTGACATAACCCTCTACGACTGGTGGGTATGGAACCAGATACCCGTCACCATAGGTAACATCCTCGGAGGTCTCACATTCACAGGACTTGCTCTCTACTTCACCCACAGGAAGAGAGAGGAGACAAAGAAGGCAGAAGTGATCGGAGAGGTGGCTTAAATGGGAAAGGTATATCTCGTAGGCGGGGGTCCCGGTGACCCTGACCTTCTCACAATGAAGTCTTACAGGCTCCTCCAGAGTGCAGACGTGGTCCTTTACGATGCTCTGGTAAACAAGGACATTCTCAGGATAACCAAACCCGACTGTCTGAAGATATACGTGGGCAAGAGAGACAGCAGGCACACCCTCCCGCAGGAGGAGATAAACGAGCTTCTCTACAGATTTGCACGCGTTTATGACAAAATTGTTCGCCTGAAGGGAGGAGACCCCTTCGTCTTCGGTAGAGGCGGAGAAGAGTTTGTGTTTTTAAGGGAAAGAGGGGTTGAGGTTGAGGTAGTACCTGGCACAACCTCCGCTGTCGCTGGTCCCTCCTCTGCTCTAATTCCCATAACCCACCGGGGAATTGCCTCTTCCTTTGCGGTGATAACCGGTCACCCTAACAGGGGTATAAACTGGGCTGACTTTGTCAAGGTGGACACCCTGATAATACTAATGGGAGTAAAGAACAGGCAGAAGATAGCGAGGGAACTCATAGACGCAGGCAGAGACCCAGACCAGCCCGTAGCCTTCGTAGAGAAGGCGACCACACCAGAACAGAGAGAGGTCTTCACGACCCTGAGGGAGCTTTTTGAGAACCCTCCTGAGGTGGAAACTCCTGCGGTCATGGTGGTCGGGAAGGTCGTTGAGATAGGACAGATGGTCCTCAAAGAGTTACCTATCTCAAGTAAACTCTAAAACATGGATGCACTCACAAAAGCCTTTAAAAAACTCACAAAACTGAGAGACAACCTTCAGGATCTCACGCAGGAGGAAACCTACGAGGTATTCAGGAGTATCCTTGAGGGGAAGCTCTCGGACATAAAGGTTTCCGCATTCCTCACCGCCATGAGGATAAAGGGGGAGACCGTGGAGGAGCTCCTGGGTGTTTTCAAGTCTATAAGGGAGAGGATGGAATTTCCTCCTTCAAAGCCGGAGGCTCTTGACCTCGCCCTCAACTACGATGGAAAGAATCGGACTCTGTACATACTCCCCTCCGCTCTATGGCTATGTTCCAAACTCGGTCTTGATTTCACTAACCACTTCGCTCTTAAAGTCCCCACCAAGGAGGGGGTGACCCTTTACGAGGTTGTGAAGGCGCTGGGTGTAGAGCTTAACGTTCACTTCTGCGACCAGAAAGACTATGCCCCGGATCTCCACAGGCTCATGCCCCTCCGCAGAGAACTCAGCTTCAGGAGTTTGATAAACACCGTAGAGAAGTTCCTTAATCCCTTTAGAACAAAGAGGGTGGTGGTCTCCATATTCCACAAACCCTACTTTGAGAAGAACGCCGAGCTACTGGAACTCCTCGGTTTTGAGGACTACACGATAATAAAGGGGCTTGAGGGCGGGATTGAACCCCTGCCCGACAGACCCACCTATGTAAAGAAGAAAGGAAAGGAGATTGAGGTAATAGACCCCAAAGAGCTCGGTCTTGAGCTCCCGCAGAGAGTTCAGACGGAGATGGTTCTTGGAGACTCTATAGATGTAAACAGAAAGGTTATAGAGGGGAAAGAGAGGGGTGCATTCTTCAACTGGGCTGTCTACACCGCGGGTCTTCTCCTCTATGCGGATGGTGGTGTGGCAAGTGTCAGAGAAGGTATAGAGAAAGTCCTTAGTAAAGTGTAAGCCTGTCCCCTACCCTCAGCTCCTCACCACTCAACACGCTTGTGTTTACGCAGAGCCTGTAGAAGGTGTCCTCAAACCTTCTCTTTGGAGACCACGGGGGGAGGGTCTCTCTCCGCTTCTCCACAAAGGTTTTCACGAAGCCCTTCAGCTCCTCACCCGTTGTGGGATCCCTTGTGGGTACCGGACACCTCTTTGATATGCCCTGCCCTTCAAAGACCACCTCTCCTATCCTGAACCTCACGGGGTGATCCTCCCCCACAAGCTGGTCTTCCCAGAAGGGTGGAACACCCTCTATCTCAAGGTTAGCCCTGAACCTCCTCCTCACATTCTCCTCATCAAGACCGAACCAGCCCGCTATCTCTGTGAGCGTCGCCCTGCTGACGAGGGTTGGTCCGTGTGCCTTTCTGTCGTCCGGAAAGCCCTTTCTCGGAAACCTCTTCAAAAACACCCTGTAGCCTAGGAGTTCTGAGAAGAAGTCTTCTAAAGCCCTCGTTTCATCAAAGGTGAACTTATATACCTTTCCTTCGTATTTGAAGCGAAAAACCTGGGTTTCAAAGTCAATAGTGCTCCTTACCCTGTGAAGTTTCTTCTCCCTCTTGCCACTTATAACATTGCCTTCCTCGTCAAAGAGGGCGAACTCCCTGTCGTGCTGGAGGGAGCCTTTCGGAGTTATGAGTGCGGAGTCAACCTCAACAGGGTCAAGCCCCTTAAAGGGATATATACGTATCCTGCTTAAGATGGGTGCCTCGTTCATCTTGGTAATTTTATACCGTACTTTTGAATTCTGTAACTTACCTGTCTCGGCGTCATACCGAGTTTCTTTGCAGCTTCCTTTATAACGAAACCGGTTTCAGAGAGGGCTCTCTCTATAAGCTTCCTCTCAACGTCCCATATAGATTCTCCGTTCACGGGTATCTTCACCGTTTCCCGTGAGGCTGGGTATGTTCTTCTCATCTCCTGGGGGAGGTCTTCCTCCGTTAGAGTTCCGTCTCTGTCAAGTATAACCATCCTCTCCAGAACATTCTGGAGTTCCCTGACGTTGCCCTTCCACTCGTAGTTCATCAGGGCGTCCATAACCTCATGGGATATGGAGACATCCTTTGAGTACTCCTTCTTGAACCTTTCCAGAAAGTGCTGTGCCAGTACGGGGATGTCCTCCCTACGCTCTCTGAGAGGAGGTATGAATATGGGGACAACGTTCAGTCTGTAGTAGAGGTCTTCCCTGAATTTTCCCTCTCTGACCATGCTCTCCAGGTCTCTGTTCGTTGCAGCTATTATGCGGACGTCAACCTTTACGGGTTTTGAGGAACCGAGCCGTTCTATTTCCTTCTCCTGTATAACCCTGAGCAGCTTCACCTGAAGGTGAAGGGGAAGCTCTCCCACCTCGTCAAGGAATATAGTTCCACCGTTTGCGAGCTCAAACTTCCCCTTTTTGCTTGAGTAAGCTCCAGTAAAGGCACCCTTCTCATACCCGAAGAGCTCCGCCTCCAGAAGGTTCTCAGGTATAGCACCGCAGTTTATGGCTATGAAGGGCTTGTTTGCCCTCGGGCTCAGGAAGTGTATTGCCCTTGCGAAGACCTCCTTCCCGACACCGCTCTCCCCCCTCAGAAGAACCGTCGCGTTGGTTGGAGCTACCCTGTGAACTATATCAAGAACGCTCAGGATCTCCCTGCTCCTACCGACTATCCCCTCAACGTGGAGCTTCTCGTAAATCCTCTTCAGCTCCGCCTCAAGCGCCCTCTTCTCACTCTCAAGGTTTCTCTTTTCCTCCTCAACCTTCCTCTCAAGGGAGAAGCTGTTGGCTATGAGGGTCGCTATCATGTTCAGGAGTCTCGTGTAGTCGTCAAGGGACTCTCTGCGGGTTATCTCTATATCCGCACTCAGGACTCCAACCACCTTTCCACTCGCCTTTACAGGTACAGCTATGAAGGCGATCTTCTTCCCCTTGAGGTTCTTCCTCTTCCACAGCTTGTTCAGAAACTCCGGTTCCTGGGATATATCGGGCACCACTATGGGAACACCATGCTTCCAGACCTTTCCCGTTATCCCCTCTCCCTTCTTGAACCCATCCCTGAGGAAGCTCCCCGAGGAGGTCGCCCTGACCACTATCTGGTCTGTAGAGGGGTCGTAGAGGGTGAGCGTTACCCTCTCAAAGCCCACCAGCTTTTTCAGAAGTCTCAGTATGTAGGGGACTGTCTGCTCAAGGTTTAAACTGCTGGACAGGATCTTGCTTATCTCATACAGGGTTTCAAGCTCAATTTTGTGACTCATAGCTTTTAATATAATGACCAAATCCCAACTGAGAGAACGTGCCCTGAAATATAATACTTCAAAAGAAATGAAGAGGATACTCTTACCACTCTTTCTTGCTCTTGGGCTCCTGTTCGCTCAGGAGACTACCGGTATAGAGAACCTTGCGAAGGAGGCGAAGAAGAAGGGAGAGGTCGTCCTGAACTTCCAGAACACCGACATAAAGGAGCTTGCCCTCTTCATGGAAGAGCTTCTGGGCAAGAATATAGTTGTTGACCCGGCTGTCAGGGGGAAGGTTACCCTTGTTTTTTCCAGACCTCTGAAACCCAAGGAGGCGTGGGATGTTTTCACCTCAGCTCTCTTCATGCAGGGCTACGGAGTTGTTGAGGGAAAGAAGACGGTCAAGATACTTCCTGTGAACGAAGCGGTCACGGTCGCAAAACTTAAGAGGAAACCCTCCAAGGGAGAGCTTGCGGTCCTCGTTTACAACCTGCGGTTCACGGACGCCCAGACCGTCATGAACTCTGTGAGACCCTTCCTGTCACCCTTTGCCCGTGTATCCGTTCACAACCCCTCTAACTCCATAATAATTGCGGACGTCGGTGAGAACATAGAGAAGGCGAAGAAGATACTCTCAAGGCTCGACAGGTCTGAGGTTGAAGGGGAGGTCAGGGTTTACAGGCTAAAGCACCTCTCCTCAAAGGAAGCTGTCAGGATAGTTGCTCCGCTCAATGCTGTGTTCAGCAAGCGTTTTGGAACACCCCTGGTAGTGTCCTCAAGCGATGAAGCTAACGCCCTCGTGGTATTTGCACCCAGGAGTGCTCACGAGGCTATAGGCGAGATACTTTCCGAGATAGACACCGAGGATGTAGTTTCTGAGGCGAGGAGTTTCTACATAATACCTCTCAAGTTTATATCCGCTGAGGAGCTCGCTGACAGCCTTCAGAGTCTGCTTGGAGGTGGAAGAAAGAGACAGGTCTGGAGAGCGGTTCCCAAGCCTGCATCCCGCAGACCGCAACCGCAGAGAAAACCTCCGCAGATGCGTAAGAGAGCCCAGAAGAGGGTTCCTCAGGTTAAGAAGATAAGCTTCATAACCACAAAGGAAGGAATGAGGGTAGGCTTTGACAGGGGGACAAACTCTGTCATAGTTTATGGAACCAAGAGTGAATACGAAAGCTTGAAGAAGCTGATAGCCCAGCTGGATGTAAGGAGGAAACAGGTTCTCATTGCAGCGACCATAGTTGAGGCTTCAACGAAGAGCCTTCTGGACATCGGGGGCAGGTGGCAGATCCTGGGCACACATGGAGGAGCGAGTTTCAGAGGAACCTCCCTATCCAACATATACAGTTCCTTCGCATCGGGAAACTTCCTGATGGGTGTCTTCTCAGACGTTGGGAGGACTGTAACCGTAGGTGATACAACCTTCTTCTTTCCAGATCTCGTTCTCCTATTTTCCCTCCTTGAGTCTGGCTCTGGGTTCAACATAGTTTCCAATCCAAAGGTTCTTACCCTTGATAACCAGCCCGCGGTCATAAAGGTCGGACAGGTCGTTCCCTATGCGGAGGGTGTGAAGTTTGATATAAACGGACAGCCTATAATCACCTATGACTACAAGGAGGTTGGACTTGAGCTGGATGTAACGCCTCGTATATCTGGGAACAACCTCAGACTCACCATAGGGCTCTCCCTTGAAGAGATCGTGGATTTCGTTACAAACGAGATAGGGACTACGAGCTACACCGTACCCGTTACCTCAAACAGGGAGGTTAACTCCGACGTCGTCATAGAGAACGGCCAGACGGTAATACTTGGAGGGCTCGTGAGCACCAAGACACTGAAGACAATGGAGGGTGTACCCGGTCTCTGGAAGATCCCCATACTCGGAAGGCTCTTCAGGAGGGATGTTAAGCAGAAGGACAAAACAACCCTCTTCATATTCATAACGCCTTACGTCATATCCTCGCCGGAGGAACTGAGCAAGATAACCGAGGAACACAGAAGGCTCTCTGAGAAGATAAAGAAACTTTTAGAGGAGAGGAAGAAGAAAGAGGAAGAAGAGGAAGATGAAGACTTCTATTTCTAAGTTTCTCCTGTTCCTCGTCTCTCTGCTCCTGGTTTTATCCCTCTCACTTCTGCTGGTTGTGCCCAAGGCTATTCTTCTGGACAAACTCCTTTCAGAGAGAGGCATACACCTTCTCGCCGGTAGGGTTGACGAAGGGGTTGCGGACGTGTCCTTTGAGAAACTCAGGGTGTTCTACGGAGGTGAGGAGGTTCTGGATCTTGACAGGGCTGTTCTGAGCTTCTCCCCTGCGGGTTTGAAAGCTGAGGGCAGGTGTGGTAGTGGAAGGGCATACCTTCGCCTCGGGTGGGGAAAGACCCTTGAGATTAAGCTGAGGGATTTTGCCTGTTCACCCTTTTTCAGGAGTGCGAGCGCGAAGCTCCTTGTGTCCGAAGGATTACACGGCAAGCTAAAGATCTCAGGTCTGAGGGTAAGGGGTGTGGAGATAGACTCGGTCAGCATGAGCTTTAAGGGTGAGACCTTTGATGGAAGTATAAGCTACATGGGAATGACCCTTTCGGGTGGAGGAAGGTTCAGGTTAAGGAGGAGTATAGGGAGAAGTCCTGTAGATGCCATCTTCAAAGGGAAGATGGGGACTCTCCTCGTTAAAGGAACCCTGAGTAATATCTCTGTTCAGCTGAAGTAGTTGATGTATATTTAATACGTTCGGTATGTGCGGTATAGCGGGTGTTTTCAACAGTCCTTACGCCTCTCAGTACGCCTTCCTCCAGATATACTCCCTCCAGCACAGAGGACAGGAGAGTGTGGGTATAAGCTCCTCGGACGGTGAGAACATAAGGACTGTAAAGAAGGCTGGAAGGGTCCTTGAAGCTATCAAACAGGAAGAGCTCAATCTCCTTGAGGGGAGCAGCGCCATAGCCCACGTGAGATACTCAACCGCCGGGGACTCAGGGGCTACAAACGCCCAGCCGATAGTCAGAGACACCTCCTTGGGTCAGGTTGCTGTGGTGCACAATGGAAACATAGTCAACTATCTTACTCTGAGAAGGGAGCTTGAGGAAAAGGGTATAGGTTTCAGCTACAGCTCTGACACCGAACTCTTCCTTGCCCTTCTGGATACGGGGGAGGAGTATATCCCTCACGGGGTCTCTGTGCATCCCAGAGACTCGGACTTCGTTCCCAGGCTTCTTTACACCCTGAGCAGGCTTGAGGGTGCGTACAGCTTCTTGATGCTCTTCAGGGACAAGGTTGTCGCTGGAAGAGACCCTTACGGGTTCAGACCCCTGAGCATAGGCAGGAAGGGGGAGTCCCTTCTCTTTGCCTCCGAGAGCTGTGCCTTTGACATACTTGAGGCTGAGCTCTGGAGGGAGGTGAAACCCGGTGAGCTCATAGTTGTGGATGAAGCGGGCATGAGGAGTTACTTTCCCTTTGAGCAGAGGAAGAGAGCTCAGTGCATCTTTGAGTTCGTTTACTTCTCCAGACCCGACAGCTACATATTTGGAGAGTGGGCGTACAATGTCAGGAAGGAGCTTGGAAGACAGCTCGCCCGGGAAGACAGCGTTGATGCGGACGTTGTCATACCCGTGCCGGACTCGGGGGTAGTTCCAGCACTCGGCTACGCTGAAGAGAGGGGGATGCCCTTTGAGATGGGTCTTATAAGGAACCACTACGTTGGAAGGAGCTTCATAGAGCCCACTCAGGAGCTCAGGAACCTCAGAGTTCTGATGAAGCTGAGTCCCAACAGGGCTGTCCTCAAAGGAAAGAGGGTCGTGGTCATAGACGATTCCCTCGTCAGGGGCACCACCTCCAAGAGGATCGTGAACATGCTAAAACGTGCGGGGGCGAGGGAGATACATATGCGGATAGCGTCCCCTCCCGTGATCGGACCCTGTTACTACGGCATAGACACCCCAACGAGGGAGGAGTTAATAGCCAATCAGATGGAGCTTGAAGACATAAGGAAGTTCATAGGGGTGGACACTCTGAGGTATCTCTCGCTGGAGGGTCTCAGGAGTTGTGTGTCAAACAGGGATGAGTTCTGCGATGCCTGTTTCAGCAACGAGTACCCGATAGACGTGAACAGGGTAGCCATAGAGAGAAAGAGGTACTGATCACTCCTCCTTTAGCCAGAGCTTTAGCATAGCAGCTACTTTTTTAGGCTCTTTCCGTGCGACGTCCGTCACCGTTTTGACTATCTCAAGCTCCCTTGCGGTCTCTCTAAGTGCCTCAGCTCCCCTTATAGTTACGACCTCTTCAGCTGTTGGAGGTCCGGCAGGCACGGGAGCCGGTGCTTCTTTCCTTCTCAGGAGTCTCAGGAGCCCAAATATAAGGAGAAGGGCGAAGACCGCCCCGACCACACCCGGAATGAGGAACTTCTTCCATGTGGGGACAGGCGGGGGAAGCCCAGCCATGGATGGTTTCTTGAAGGGAACAGCCACGACCGACAGGGTATCACCTCTCTTTGGGTCAAGCCCGACCGCGGCGGAAACTATCTTCCTTATGCTCTCCTCGTCAACACCTTTCAGCTCCTTGTTAACAAGGACTCCCACGCTGAGACGCTTTATCTTCAAGGTGTTATCAACCGATACCACCTCCTTCTTGCTCACCTCGTAGTTGGTTATGGTCTCCTTCTTCTCCGTCAGTGTTCCTGTCTGTCCCTGCACCGCGCCGGTTCCCGGGGGGATGTTTGCTGTTGCACCCGGAACACCGCCCGTTGGCACACCCGTTGTCTTCTCCTTCTTCTTCTGTTCGCTCACCACAGCGGTCATGTCCGGGTCGTATATCTCCTCTTTCCTCTGAACCTTTGAGAAGTCAAGCTCCACCGACACCCTGACCTTGACGTTTCCGTAGCCGAGAGCCTCCTCAAGGGCTGTCTGAACCTTCCTCTCTATCTCCTTCTCAAGTTCCTTCCTTATCTTCAGCTGTCTGTCCGATATGCCCTCTTCACCCTCGTCAAGGCTTGCGGTCAGATTTCTTCCCTTGTCGTCTATCACCACCACATTCTTGGGTTTGAGGTCTTCAACGCTCGCTGCGACGAGGTTCCTTATAGCCCTAACCTGCTCCTCTGTTATCTCAGCCCCGGGTCTCAGCTTTATAAACACCGAAGCGCTCGGCTCTTTTTCGTTCCTGAGGAATATGGACTTCTCAGGCAGGGCTATGTGAACTCTTGCATCCTCTATGTTCTTTAACCTGAGTATTGTCCTTACAAGTTCTCCCTCTATTGCCCTCTTGAAGTTGACCCTCTGCTGAAATTCCGAAAGACCTATCGTGCTCTTGTCAAAGAGCTCGTAGCCTATCACGCCCTTGTTGGGGATTCCCTTGGCAGCGAGCTTGAGTCTTATGTCCCTGACCTTATCCTCCGGCACGAGGATAGTTCTTCCGTCCCTTCCTATCTTGTACTTTATACCCTCCTTATCAAGCTCGGTCAGGACAGCGTTCATGTCCTCGGGGTTGAGGTTTCCGTAGAGGACAGCGTAGTTTGGTTGCAGGGAGTAGATGAGAACCGTGACGAGAAGAGAGAACACAACCGCGGGCAGACCAACCGCAAGGAGTTTCTGGGACAGGGGCATTGCTGAGAAGCGTTCCTGAAGGTTTCTGAGGGTGCTGTTGAGGTCAGCCATCCTATACCTGCATTCTCAGGAGCTCCTGATAGCCTTCAAGGAGCTTGTTCCTTACCTCTATGAGGAGGTTTAGGGCGACGCCTGCCTTTTCAAACTCTATGACCATACGGTGCAGGGGGACGTCTTCTCCTCTCAATACCGCTTCCTTCACACCTCTGGCGTTCTGCTGTTGGTTGTTTACCCACTGGACGAATTCCTTGAGGGCATCCGCAAAGTCTTCGGAGTTCTTGACCTCCTTCCCCTTCTCCTTGAGGAAGGCTTCAAAGGAGCTGAAATTTATCCCGCCTATCTCCATAGTTCTATCGTCCTGTTTGCCATCTCCTTGGTAAGGTTGAAGGCGTTCAGGTTGGCCTCATAGCTCCTGACCGCGGATATCATATCCGCCATCTCCTTCACCAGGTCAACGTTCGGTAACCTGACGTAACCCTTTTCGTCAGCCCTCGGGTTGTCAGGGTCGTATATAACCTTGAAGGGTGCATCCGACTCCCTTATCTGGGTTACCGTAACGGGGATCTCTCCTCTCTTTACCAACTCCGGGTTGTAAACAGCCTGAAAGACGACCTCCAGCTTCCTGAAAGGTTCTCCGGTCTGCTTGTAAGCCTCGTAGTTTGCGAGGTTTGATGCCACCGTGTTCATCCTCAGCCTCTGAGCGTACATGCCAGAAGCACTTATCTCAAAGGTTCTGAAGAGGTCGTTCATCACCTGCCACCTCTTATAACTTTGTTCAGCTTCTCTATATTATCCGAGATCATCTTCATATAGACCTCGTAAGCTATCCTGTTCTGGGCTAGCTTTGCCATCTCCTCTTCAATGCTGACGTTGTTCCTGTCGTTTCCTACAAGACCCCTTCTAACCTCCACCACCTTGAACCTCTCGCCTGTAGTCGGTGATATGTGCTTTCTCCTCGTGATCTTCATGCCTATGGACTTTACCTCCTCTCTGAACTTCAGGTCTTTGGCTCTGTAGTTGGGTGTGTCCGCGTTGGCTATGTTGCTGAGTATGACCTTGTGGCGCTTCCAGGTGAAGTCCACCCTGGACTCCAGCTTCCTTATGCCCTTAAATATATCCAACTCAGCCCTCCCAGAGGCTCCTTATGACCTTGCTCCATATATTATCTTTCTCTTTCGCCCTCTTTACAACCCATTTTAGCGTCTTCTCATCTTTGAGGACTTCACTTATGAGGGCCATCCTGAACATAGCCCACCAGTAATCCTCCTCTCCCGGCTTTAGTCCGGCGACCTTCCTGTAAAGCTCAAGGGACTTCCTTAAGTTCCCCTTTTCGTAGTAAAGGTCAGCCATCCTCATGAAGACAAGGGGCGCGTAGGGAGAGAACCTCTCACTCTTGAAGTTTACTTTGGAGACCACCTCCTCGAGACCTTTAAGGTCGTTCCCGAGGTAGGAGTTCAGAAGCTTAGCCTCAAGAAGGTCTTCACCCCTGAGCAGTGGAACGCTCTCCTCAAGGTACTTTACAGACTCGTTCTCTCTACCTCTTAGGATAGATAGTTTTGCGTAGAGTAGCTTGTAAACTCCTTCGTCCTTCAGGTAGGGTAGAACCTTCTCAGCCTCCCTGTCTCCCAGGAAGACCAGAGATCTGGCGAGGAGCTCTATCCCATCCTCGTTTCCAAAGACCTTGAAGTAGGAACCTCTGTTCACTCTATACAGCTCACTTATGAGCCGGGCATCGCTCTTTTTAAAGAAGACGAGCTTCTTCAGGGGACTGCGGGCTTTCTCTACGAACCTGTCAAAGGTAAAGAGCTCATTCTCAAACACGAACTCTCTCAGGGAGAGCTTCTTTACCTTCAGGAACTCCCTCTCCTCATCGCTGAGTTTCTTCTCCTTGAGGGCGAGGTAGTATATGCCGAGGGCGGGGAGCTCCCCGTAGATGTCTTCAACGTTGAGCCATCCGAGCTGTAGGAGCTTCTTCCTGTAATTTCCAAGCTTGTCCCCGTAAACCTTAATGAACTCATCGTAGTACCAGAGCGAGGAGAATAGGATCTGGGAGAGCTTTCCGTAGAATAGCCTGTCCTTATCTACGAGCCTCTTTATATTCAAAAAAGCCTCCCTGAAGTTCTTTGTCTCAAGGTTTATCGTCGCAAGATAGAAGTTCGCCTTCTCCTCGTAGAACTTGAGAGTATCCTTCCTGAGGGTTAGCTCAAGGTAGAGGAGAGCCTTCCTCCAGTTGCCGAGCTTGTACTGGGACACGCCCAGCCTGAAGAGGAGGTGAGGGTCTTCTCTCAGATAGGTGTTCGTATTCATAGCGTAAGAGAGATATTCAACAGCGAGCCTGTATCTGCCCAGGTTGAAGTTGTAAAAGCCGAGAGTCATGTAGTATATGTCCAGGTAATCTTCAGGGACTCCTTCCTTATCAAGCTTCTTCAGGTAGTTGTATCCCTCTATGCTTCCGTCTAAGGATGCCGCGTAGCCATACTTTATCATGTACTCAGTTCTCTCCGTCTCTCCGTAGAGGTTGGCGTATATGTTCTTTGCGGTCTCGTACCACTGGAGGAGCAGGTAGGAATCTCCGACGAACTCCCTCTGGGTGTATATGAATCTCGGGACTTTGTAGTGAAAAGGGTACTGGTTCAGGTAGCCGATCGCTGCGAGAACACCCTTCTTACTACCGTAGGCGTAAGAGTACAGGGCGTAGCTCTTACCGAGGTAGAGATAGGAAAGTTCACCGTAGTAAGACTTAGGGTTTATGCTGTAAGCTCTTGAGAAGTAAACGAGAGCGTCTAAGTAGTTGAGTATCTTCAGGCTCTCCACACCCTTCTCAAAGTACCTCTTTGCGAGCTCCGGACTCCTTATCCGCTCTGCGTTATAGGAGTAAGTTGAGATCAGGACTATCAGGAGAGCTATGAAGAACTTTCTCGTTAGCTCCATCTTCCTCTCTTATATTAAACCTCTCATTCTTCTTTCCGTTCCTTGAGCTTTTAACGGTTATCTCGCTTCCGTTGACCTTCAGACTCTCAAGGCTTATGCCGAGGCTCTCAAGGTTCCTGCTCAGCCTCTGCACATCCAGATAGGACAGGTGCCTCTGTATATCCTGACCCGTCTTTATGTCCACGTTCAGGAACTCGTTCTGGAACCTGAACTTCAGCTGTGCGTCTTCAAGTCTGACATTTATGTGCTTTACCTCTCCCCTTCCCTGAAGTATATGGTTTTGCTCCCTGTGATAGACCTGAACGGGCTCCCCTTCAACCCTGTCCCTTTCACCAACGCTCGGGAAGTGAGCGGGGCTGTCCCTCCTCATGTCCGCAGAGACCTCTCCCTTAACAGCTTCCTTCCTGACCTGGTGCCTGACCTCCCTGTGTCCTGTTTCTAAGCCTCTGTCCGGAGCTTCCTTTGGCTTCAGAGATCTGTCAGGACTCTGTCCCTCATTTCTGTCCTCTCCGTGCAACTCCATATCTAAGGGCTTTTCGTCTGGGCTCCTCTGGACATTCTCTCTGTTCCTGCCTTCTGAAGCTACCTCTTCCTTTCTGACCTCAACTCGGACAGGTTTCTGCTCTCTTTGACCCTCCGTCTCCGCTCCTTTGTCCTGTACATTCCCTGTGAGAACCCTGCTCTTCCCACCGACCTGAGTGGGAATTCCCGCAAACCCTTTCTTGTTTTCCGCTGTCAACTTCTTTACACCTGCCTTCTTTTTCGGTTCCAGTGATAGGGTTATGACCGCTTCCCTGTTAGGTATGGGCTTCAACTCCTCCGTGCTGGGAAGAACCTCTTTTTGTTCCGGATGTCCTTTCACAGAGCCATCATCTTGCTCTGTGGTAGGAGGCGCGGTTTTCCTTTCAGTGCTTTTGTTTTCAGAACTTACCTCCGAGACTTCCTGTACAGGCTGGCTCAGAACCTCCTGTGCCTGGTTGTTTAATTCCTGCTTGGGGAGAGGTGCTCCCTCCTCAACCTTATGCCCTACAGATGCTTTGCCTTCTGCTAAGAGGTTTAGGAGCCTGAATATTTCAGGGGGTAGAGCTGTTTCCGGCAGTATGGTTGAGTTCTTACCTTCTGTCCGCTTTGCCTTTACATTCTCTGTGCCCAGATCGGAGCCGGGGAGTAGCAGTTTCAGTATGTCATCAAAGCTCAGCTCCGAGTCCTGAGGGAGCTCTATCCCGATACTCTGAAGGAGGGCGAGGAGCTCCCCGGACTCAACCCTGTTCAGCATACCTCTGGTATCACTATCGTCTGTTGGGCTAAATGTTATAATTTTTTGCCTGTGAGTCATGGGTATAGTGGTTCAAAAGTTCGGAGGCACTTCCGTAGGAAGCTTAGAGCGTATAGAGAACGCTGCGAAGCGCGTGCTTGATACCTTGAAGAGAGGAAACAGGGCTATCGTTGTGTCCTCCGCCATGGCAGGCGACACGGACGGACTCATTGAGCTGGCTAAGCGGATAAGCGAGTTCCCCAACGAGAGGGAGATGGACATGCTCCTCGCAACGGGCGAGCAGAAGGCTATATCTCTCTTCGCGATGACCCTCAGGAAGCTGGGTTGTCCCGCTGTGAGTCTGTGCGGGTGGCAGGTTCCGATAGTTACGGACGATGTCCACACCAAGGCGAGGATAATGAAGATAGGAACCCAGAGGTTGAGAAACCTCCTGGAAGAGGGTTACGTCCCTGTTGTTGCTGGGTTTCAGGGTGTTACGGATGATTGGGAGATAACGACTCTGGGAAGGGGAGGTTCGGATACAACCGCTGTCGCTCTTGCAGCCGCTATGGGTGCGGACTGCGAGATATACACGGATGTCACGGGAGTTTTTACCGCGGACCCCAGGGTGGTTCCCAACGCCAGAAAGCTGGAGAAGATATCCTACGAGGAGATGCTTGAGCTCGCATCCCTGGGGGCAAAGGTTATGCAGATAAGGAGCGTTGAGTTCGCCGCCAAGTACAAGGTCAGGATACATGTCAGGAGCAGTTTTGAGGAGGAGGAGGGAACCTGGATAGTTCCGGAGGATGAGATCATGGAGAAGGTTGCTGTAAGGGGTATAACTGTTGACACGAAGGAGTCAAGGATCACCGTCGTGAGAGTTCCAGACCAGCCGGGGATCGCTGCAAAGCTCTTCAAGGCTCTCGGAGAGGCTCACATAGTCGTGGACATGATAGTTCAGAACATCTCCCACGAAGGGTACACGGACATGTCCTTCACCGTGAGCAAGAACGACGCCCAGAAGGCTGAGGAGATAGTGAACAAGGTCGCCAGGGAGATAGGGGCAAAGGAGGTAGTCAGAGACGACAGGGTAGCCAAGGTATCCATAGTGGGGCTCGGTATGAGGAGCTCTTACGGAACCGCCGCGAAGATGTTTGAGGTTCTCTCAAATAACGGTATAAACATAATGGCTATATCCACATCCGAGATAAAGATCTCCTGCCTGATAGACGAGAAGTATGCGGAGCTTGCTGTGAGGGCACTCCACGAGGCATTCATAGAGGACGGGGAAGAGATAAAGGTTGAGAACGAGAGCTGATATGAACCTTGATAGGGTTAAGGAACTCCTGAACAGACTTCCCAGCCTTAAGATACTTGTCGTCGGTGATGTTATCCTTGACCGCTACCTTTACGGGAAGGTTGAGAGGATATCTCCGGAAGCACCCGTCCCCATCGTTGAGGTGGAGAGTGAGGAGCTCAGACTCGGTGGAGCTGGGAACGTTGCAAATAATCTTGTGTCCCTTGGGGTTAAGACGACCCTCACGGGTGTGATCGGGGACGACAGGTCTGGGGAACAGCTCCTTGAACTCCTTAAAGATAAAGGGATAGAGTCCAGGCTTTTCAAAGACGAGAGACCGACCACCGAGAAGACAAGGGTCGTATCCATGTCACAACAGCTCCTCAGGATAGACAGGGAGGACAGGAAGAGGGTTGGCGGGGGAGCCCTAAAACACATAAGGGAGGTGGTTCAGGAGGGCAAGTACGACGGTGTTATAGTCTCCGACTACGCAAAGGGCGTCGTAACCCACAGGGTTCTGGAGGCTATAAAGGACAGGGAACTCTTCTATGCCATAGACCCAAGACCCGTGAACAAACAGCTTTACACAGGTGCAAACCTCATGACACCGAACGAAAAGGAGCTCAGGGCTATGACGGATCCCCTTGGGGAGGACAGCGTTGAGATCCTCGGTAAGGTTCTCAAGAAGGAGCTTGAGCTTGAGACCCTCGTTGTGACGAGGGGTGCGAAGGGCATAACCCTATTCGGTGAGGAGGTGAGGACCTTCCCTGCGAGGGCGAGGGAGGTTTACGATGTGACCGGTGCGGGAGACACGGTTATAGCGGTTCTGACAGCCTTCCGTCTTGCGGGTGCGACGTGGGAGGAAGCCTGTGAGCTCGCAAATGTATGCGCAGGGATAGTGGTGGGAGAGTTTGGTACCGCGAGCGTTACACCGGAAGAAATTCTGGAAGAGCTTGATGAGAAAGGGGAGTGAGTACGAGGACATAGCCTGCGAGTACCTTACTGAGCTTGGTTACTCAATCCTCGCCAGGAACTACCACTGCAGGAGCGGGGAGATAGACATAATCGCCATGGACGGAGATGAGCTCGTTTTTGTTGAGGTCAAGGGTGGGCTTGATACTAGCTTCGGACATCCCGCGGAGAGGTTCAACCTCAGAAAGCTTGACCGCATAGTAGCCTGCGCCTTCAGGTTTATGGAGGAAAACTCCCTTGATGTGCCCTTCAGGGTTGATCTCTTGGTAGTCCTTGAGGGTGAAGTTGAACACCACAGGAACGTTGGGTACGAGTTTTAAGGACCCCGCCGAAGGCGGGGTGGTTTCACTTACTCAAGTATCTCTAATACTACCCTCTTACCGGTCTTCCTCCCCATAGCGGAGAGAAGGGTTCTGAGGGCTCTTGCTATCCTCCCCTGCTTCCCTATCACCTTACCGAGCTCGGCAGGGTCAACCCTGAGCTCAATAACTATGGTCTTCTCCCCTTCTATCTCCGTGACCTGTACCTTGTCTGGGTTGTCCACGAGAGCCCTGGCAGTGGTCTCAACGATCTCCTTCATTGCGCTCATGAGTGCACCTCCTTCGTGGTTTTCTTCTTGGGTACCCAGTAATCACCGACTTTCTTGAGTTCGCATCCTTCAGGAACAATATCGTTAAGGATTCCCGCAACCTCAAATATAGCCTTAGCCCTACCAGCTATCTCAACACCCTTCTCAATCCAGCTCTTTATCTTTTCCGGTTTTATATCTATCAGAACCTTCCTCTTTGGGTCGTAAGTGCCAAGTATGTCAATGTAGTTCCCCTCTCTGGGGGACTTTGCGTCCATAACCACTATCCTGTATATGGGGTGGTGCCTGCGACCAAACTTTGCGAGTCTTATCCTTACAGCCATTCTCCGTCCTCCTGAAAACCTGAGCCTTTTATTATATCAAAACTTGAAGGGAAACTTTGGCATGGGCATACCACCAGCTCCCTTTAGCTTCCTCATAACTTTCCTCATCTCCTCGTAGCGCTTTAAGACCTTGTTCACCTCGGATATGCTCGTCCCGCTCCCCCTGGCTATCCTCTTCTTCCTGCTCATGTTGATTATCCTCGGGTTCTGCCTCTCCTGAGGGGTCATGGAGTTTATGATCGCCTCTATCCTCTTGAACTGTTTCTCGTCCACCTTCACGTTCTTGAGCTGGGCACCTATGCCCGGTATCATGCCCAGTAGCTTGTCAAGGGGTCCCATGTTCTGGATCATCCTGAGCATATCCCTGAGGTCTTCTAAGTTGAAGTCCCCTGCGAGAACCTTCGTGGACAGGTGCTGTGCCTTGTCCTCGGGTATTACTTCCTGGGCACGCTCCACGAGGGACTGGATGTCCCCCAGTCCGAGTATCCTCTGGGCTACCCTGTCGGGATAGAAGGGCTCAAGGTCTTCAACCTTCTCACCTACACCTATGAACTTTATGGGAACTCCGAGGGTCTCCCTGACCGAAAGGGCTAACCCCCCTCTCGCGTCGCCGTCCATCTTGGTGAGAACCACACCCGTAAGACCCAAGAGCTCGTGGAAGGTCTTTGCGGTTTCAAGGGCTGTCTGTCCCTGCATGGCGTCCGCCACGTAGATTATCTCCGAGGGCTTTACCTCCTCCTTTATGCTCCTGAGCTCCTCCATCAGCTCCTCGTCAACGTGGAGCCTCCCCGCGGTGTCAAGGAGGAGGTAGTCAACACCCTCACTCTTTGCCCTCTCCACAGCCCTCCTTGCCAGCTCTACCGGGGACAGCCCCTCCTCAAAGGAGTAGTAGGGAACCCCTACCCTCTCGGCGAGTCTCTCAAGCTGAAGCATCGCGGCGGGACGCCTGACGTCCGTGGAGGAGACAGCGACCTTAAAACCCTTCTTCTTTAGCAGGTGGGCGAGTTTCCCTATTGTGGTAGTTTTACCCGTCCCCTGAAGACCCACGAAGAGGACGGTTCCCTTCTTGAGGTCTTCCTTCTCCTTTCCGAGTATGTTTACGAGCTCCTCATAGACTATCGTTATAACCTGCTCCGCAGGTGAGAGGTTCCTCTTGACCTCCGAGGAGAGCGCCCTCTCCCTGACCCTCTTTAAAAACCTCTTAGTTACCTCGTAGTCAACGTCAGCCTCCAGAAGGGCGAGCCTTATATCTCTTAGAGCGTCGTTTATAACCTTGTCGGTTAACTTCCTGGCGTTCTTAAGCTTTGATAGTGTCCCCGAGAACTTTTCCGTCAGTAACTCAAGCATGATTAAAAGTATAAACTAAAGGCTGACGTTTATAAATATACGCCTTGACCGCTTGATCATCATGTTGAGCTCTGTGCCACTCCTAAGCCCTGTACTGATCTCATGACATACACCCTTCAGGGGCTTCCCTTAAAGATATAATTTAAATGCCATGAGCTTGAGTGCCCACGATATAAGAGAACTCTTTCTGAGCTTCTTTGAGAAGAAGGGACACACGAGGGTGAAGAGCGCTCCCCTCGTTCCGGAGAACGACCCCACCCTTCTATTTGTGAACGCTGGCATGGTTCCCTTCAAGAACGTCTTCCTCGGTATAGAGAAGAGACCCTACACGAGGGCTGTCTCCTGCCAGAAGTGTCTCAGGGTTTCTGGAAAACACAACGACCTGGAACAGGTTGGCTACACCTCAAGGCACCATACCTTCTTTGAGATGCTGGGCAACTTCTCCTTCGGGGACTACTTCAAGGAGTCCGCCATAGAGTATGCCTGGGAGTTCGTGACCGGGGTTCTGAAGCTTTCAGAGGAAAAGCTCTTTGTGTCGGTTTACAGGGACGACGAGGAGGCTTACAGGATATGGAATGAGATTATAGGTATCCCCTCCGAAAGGATCTGGAAGCTCGGTGAGGAGGACAACTTCTGGCAGATGGGCGAGACGGGACCCTGCGGACCATCCTCGGAGATATACGTGGATAGAGGGGAGGAGTACGAAGGCGACGAGAGATACCTTGAGATATGGAACCTCGTCTTCATGCAGTACAACAGGGACGAGAAGGGTAACCTCACTCCCCTTCCCAAGCCCAACATAGACACGGGCATGGGTCTTGAGAGGATCGCCAGCGTTCTTCAGAACACTAAGACCAACTACGAGATAGACATAATCTACCCTCTCATAGAGTTCGGTGAGGGTGTATCTGGACACAAGTACGGAGAGTCCTCTGAGGGTGATGTTGCCCTCCGAGTTATAGCGGATCACCTCAGGGCTCTCACCTTCGCCATAGGTGATGGAGTCCTGCCCTCCAACGAAGGAAGGGGGTACGTGATAAGGAGGATACTCAGAAGGGCACTCCGCTTCGGCTACAAGCTTGGGATAAAAGACCCCTTCCTCCACAGGGGCATAGACCTCGTGGTTGAGATAATGAAGTCCCCCTATCCTGAGCTTGAGATGTCAAGAGAGTTCATAAAGGGAGTAGTTAAGGGGGAGGAGGAGAGGTTCATAAGAACCCTCAGAGCTGGTATGCAGGCGGTTGAAGAGCTGATAGAGAGGGCTAAGGAAGAGGGGAGGGATACCCTCCGAGGAGAGGAGGTCTTTACCGCCTACGACACCTACGGCTTTCCCCTTGACCTAATAGACGAGATAGCCCGTGAGAGGGGACTGAAGATAGACATAGCAGGCTTCCATAAAGAGATGGAAAAACAGAGGGAGAGGGCGAGAAAGCACTTCAAGGTTGAGACAAAGAAGGTAAAGCCCGTTTACCAGCACCTGAAGGAGATAGGAAAACATCCCGGTTCGTGGGATACGAGCACTACGAGTACGAGACAGAGCTCACAGGTATAGTGAGGGGAGAGGATCTCGTTAGCGAGCTCTCCG
>WGFS01000212.1 GCA_015492115.1 Aquificaceae bacterium | reverse complement strand
CCTCCCTGTGGTTGAGCCTATCAGAAATAGAAGCTGACCAACCCTGCTCGCCCTCGCACGGTACATCCTGTTCGCAGGCAGAATACCGAGACAGAAGGCGTTCACCAGGGGGTTGGTTCTGTACGAGTCTTCAAAGAATGTCTCTCCCGCAACCGTTGGAACACCTATGGAGTTTCCGTAAGAGCTTATCCCCTTCACCACACCCTTCACAAGGAACTTCGTCCTCTGATCTGTAAGCTCTCCAAAGCGGAGAGAGTCCGCAAGGGCTATCGGACGGGCACCCATAGAGAGCACGTCCCTTATTATCCCTCCCACACCTGTAGCTGCACCGTTGAAGGGTTCTATGAAGGATGGGTGGTTGTGGCTCTCTACCTTGAAGGCTACCCATACCTTATCGTCAACCTCCACGACACCCGCGTTCTCGCCGGGTCCCTGAACAACCCAGTCCGCCTGAGTTGGAAACTTCTTCAGGACAACCCTGGAGGACTTGTAGGAGCAGTGTTCAGACCACAGAGCCCCCAGCACACCGAGCTCAACGTTGCTGGGTTCCCTTCCGAGGTAGGAAACTATCCTTCTGTACTCCTCCTCGGATAGACCGTGGGCTTCCCACACCTTTTCCATGGAAGCTTTATTTTATCACCTTGTTTTTGTGCTATACTATTCACTCCGCTAAGTCAGGAGGAGGTATTCCATGTACGCGGTTATAAAGACAGGTGGGAAACAGTACAGAGTTGAGCCGGGCACAAAGCTAAGGATTGAGAAGATAGAGGCGGAAGCGGGTTCAACGCTTGAGTTTGAACCTCTTATGGTGAGAAAGGACGACGGGAGCGTTGAGTTTTACAAGGGAAAGGTCGTCGCAGAGGTGGTCTCTCAGGGAAAGGGTAAGAAGATTACGGTTTTCAAGTACAAACCCAAGAAGAACTACAAAAGGTGGAAGGGGCATAGACAACCCTACACCGAGGTATTAATTAAAGAGATAAAGGAGGTCTAAGGATGGCTTCTAAGGCGAGCGGTGGCTCTACGAGAAACGGGAGGGACAGTCATTCTAAGAGGTTAGGTGTAAAGAGGTATGGAGGACAGTTCGTAAAGGCGGGGAACATACTGGTAAGGCAGAGAGGAACCAAGATATACCCCGGAAAGAACGTGGGGCTCGGTTCAGACTTCACACTCTTCGCACTCACCGACGGTTACGTCCACTTTGAGAACAGAAGGAAGAAGAAGGTAGTGAGCGTACTCACCCCCGAGGAGTGGGAAACCCTGAACGGGAACGGAAAGGCTAACTGAGGACGTCCGGTAGCACAGCTATACTCTCAATCACAAGGTCTGGTTTTCCCTTCTTAAGGTCCTCCTCTCTGAACTTCCCGGTCTTTACCAGTATCCCGTAGAGTCCAGCCTTCATGCCCCCAAGAACGTCATACTCTATGTCGTCTCCAACAATCGCACACTCATGAGGGGATAACGCCATACTTCTGACCGCTGAAAGGAAGAACTCCCTGCTCGGCTTTCCGAGAACCCTTGCCCTCTTCCCGGAGGCGAACTCAAGTGCCCTCACGAAGGGTCCAGCGTCAAGGGATAGTCCCCCGTCTCTGTCCTTGAAGTACCTGTTCTTGCCGGAGGTTATCAACCTCGCTCCCTCCATCAGATACCTGAAAGCTCTGTTAAGGTTCTCGTAGGTAAAGTTGTGGTGAGCGTCTCCCACTACTACGTAATCGGGAGGTTCTCCCACGAGGTCTCTTACCTCATCCATCGCTTCGTCAGTCAGGAGGAAGTAAGCTCTTGCCTTCCTTCTTCTGAGGAAATCAACAACAGCTTCCAGGGCTGTAAAAACCTCATCTTCGTGGACATCAAAGCCCATAGACCTCAGCCTTTCAACTACCTTAGCTTTGGGCTTTCTTGTAGTGTTGGTTATGAATCTGACCTGGAACTTACTCCTGAGCTTCTTCAGCGCGGGTATGGCTCCGGGCAGGGGTCTGTCTCCAACGTAAAGGACTCCGTCTATGTCTAAGAGAAGCCCCTTTATCCCTTCCATGTTTTAATATTAGCTCATAACAAAAAAGCCCCCCGAAAGGGGGCAACGGGCATATGGGTGCAGGGCTCAGAACGTGAAGCCGAGTTCCACCGAGAGGGTGGTCTTGTTGTCCTTTGTTCCTCCTTTGAACACCTTGTTGTCGGTTGATATGTAGGCGACCTCCGCCCTCACAAAGGTGTTGTCAGCGGGTTTGAAGGTCGGGCTTACCGTAAAAGTGTATCCCTTCTTGTCAACGTAGATCTGGGTGTCCCCGCTGTCAAAATATTCAACCCTTATGGGAACTGATACTCTGTCAAAGTTTGGAGTTACGTACACTGCTACGCCGTAGGCTTTATCATCTTTACCTTTCTTAGAAGATTTCTCAAGCTTGTGAAAGTCCGCATTAAGACCGAGGTCTATGTTCCCGAGGGACATACCGAGAACTATGTCCACGAGGCTTCTGTTGGGAACAGTCCCATCGTTATCGTTGTAGTCAAAGTAAGTCAGTCCGTAGGATATAGCACCTATCTCTCCTAAGGAACCTACCGCAAAGTTGTCTCCGCTGTACTCCTTGTTGTATTCAGCGTACAGGCTTATCTTGTCGGTAACATCAAAGCTTACCCTCGCACCCGGATATATGAAAGGCTGAGCTCCCCAGACCGTTCCGAAGGTCACGTTTGGGTTGGAGTAGGTGTCCGCGAGCTCATACCCCACGTTGGTTGTGAGAAGACCTGCGTCAAGGCTGAGCTTATCCACAGGTTTGAGAGACAGGTAGCCCCACACAAGACCAAAGGTATCCGTCTGTCCTGCGGAACCACTGAGTGGTGAATTAACAGTACCCTGGAAGCTCTGCCCTACCGCGAGGTCAAAACCGAGCTTAATTCTATCACCTGCCTCTCCCTTCAGACCTACGATGGCGTTCGTTATCTGGAAGGCATCGTCCGAGTCCTTGCTTCCCTCGTTGGTTGTGTAGAAGTATCCTGCGCTCACACCTCCGTAAAGTTCAAGAGGCTGGGAGATCTTGAGGGTAAAGGTCTTCTCCTGGGCGAGGGAGCTTCCTGCAAGGGTAAGTACCGCTGTTATCATAAGCTTCCTTTTCATGACCAACACCTCCTTAAGTTTTCAAAAAGAAGAAAAGCGGAGCGGAGGACTGAGCCTCCGGTTTTTCAAATGTTGTAGGCGCTCTCTCCGTGCTGAGAGCTGTCCAGACCTTCTATCTCCTCGTCCTCCTTGACCCTGAGACCTGTCAGAGCTTTTGCGACGAACACTATTATCGCACTCAGGATTCCGGAGTAAACGAGCGTAGCTATAACACCCTCTATCTGTATCAAAACCTGTTTGGGGTTGCCGTAGAGGAGTCCCGCACTTTCGTTCACCGCAGGGTCGGCGAACACTCCCGTGAGGATAGCCCCCACTATACCCGCAACACCGTGTATCCCGAAGACGTCAAGAGCGTCGTCGTACCCGAGGGAAGGCTTTAGCTTGGCTACCGCAAAGTAGGCAATTATGGCACCTATCGCCCCGACGAATATCGCCCCAACAGGGTTCACGAAACCTGCTGCCGGCGTTATTGCAACCAACCCAGCCACTATCCCCGAAGATATACCGACTACGGTGGGCTTCCCGGCGGTGATCCACTCAACGAACATCCAGGCGAGAGCGGCGGAGGACGTAGCCACCGTGGTGTTCACCATCGCATAGACCGCTATGGTGTCCGCTGCGAGAGCTGAACCTGCGTTGAAGCCGAACCATCCGAACCAGAGTATCCCTGCGCCGAGCGCCACCAGTGGAACGTTGTTGGGTATCAGCTGAGGTTCTTTCCTCTTTCCGAGTATGAGAGCCCCCACGAGACCCGCTATACCTGCGTTGATGTGAACGACGGTTCCGCCCGCAAAGTCAAGGGCTCCATGACCTGCGAGAAATCCTCCACCCCAGACCCAGTGGGCTATAGGAGCGTAAACGATTATGCTCCACAGGATACAGAAGATTATCCAGGCTGAGAACTTCATCCTGCCCACCAGAGAACCGCTCACGAGAGCGGTGGTTATGGTAGCGAAGGTCAGCTGGAACATCAGATCAAGGAGAGCGGGGTAACCGGTGTCGGGGTTTATACCCGTTATCCCATTACCGAAGAAGTACTGGAAGGGGCTACCTATGAACTGACCGATATCGTCCCCGTAGGCTATGGAGTATCCAACCGCGAGCCAGGTTATTGTGACTATCGCAAAGGCTACGAAGGACATGGCTATTGTGTTTAGGATGCTCTTGCTCTTGTCCAGTCCTCCGTAAAAGAGGGCAAGTCCGGGAACAGTCATGAATACGACCAGAGCTGAAGCTACGAGCATCCAGGCTGTGTTCCCTGTGTCCAGCTTAGCTTCCCCAGCGAAGGCTGGGATAGCCCCCAAGAGCAGGGGCATACTTGTCCAAAGAAGTGCGCGCCTCATCTCTTTTCCCTCCTGTATTGAAATGACCCCGCCCGGAGGCGGGGTATCTCAAAGCTTAGATGTCAAAGTAAAGCTCAAACTCAAGGGGATGAGGAGTAAACCTGAGCTGGTCTATCTCGTCCCTCTTGGTCTCTATCCAGAGCTGGAGGAACTCCTCTGTGAAGACTCCACCCTTTAGGAGGAACTCGTAGTCCTTCTCAAGCTCTTTTATAGCTTCCTCCAGGGAACCGGGAAGCTGAGGTATTCCTTCCAGCTCTTCCGGTGGCAGGGAGTAGATGTCCTTATCAAAGGGCTCTCCGGGGTCAATCTTGTTCTCTATCCCGTCTATGGCTGCCATGAGAAGTGCACTGAAGGCCAGATATGGGTTGGAGGTTGCATCGGGGAACCTGACCTCCAACCTCTTAGCCTTTGGAGACTGGGAGTACATGGGTATCCTTATCGCAGCGGATCTGTTCCTCGCAGAGTAAGCGAGTCTTACGGGTGCTTCAAATCCAGGAACGAGCCTGTGGTAGGAGTTTACCGTGGGGTTTGTGAGGGCGACTATAGCCCTTGCATGTTTGAGAATACCACCTATCGCGTAAAGAGCGGTCTCGGAGAGTCCAGCGTACCCTGAACCTGCAAACAGAGGTTCGTCTCCCTTCCATATGGAAAAGTGGGTGTGCATCCCGGAACCGTTGTCATTCGGGAGGATCTTAGCCATGAAGGTTGCGTACTTTCCGTGCTTTGCAGCAACGTTTCTTACAACGTACTTGTATATGAAGAGCTTGTCCGCCTGACTCACCAGGGAGTCGTATCTTATGTCTATCTCAGCCTGACCCGCGGTACCTACCTCGTGGTGGTGAACTTCCACCGTTATACCAAGCTGTCTGAGGGTGGTCACCATCTCATTCCTTATGTCCTGCGTCTTGTCCAGGGGAGCGACGGGGAAGTATCCCCTCTTGTAGGGCACCTTGTAGCCCGCTGAGGTCAGTTCTCTGTTCCACCATCCCTCCTCAGAGTCAACCCTCCAGAAGGAGTAATTGGAGGAGGTTCCGAACTCCACCGAGTCAAGTATGTAGAACTCCGCCTCGGGTCCAAAGTAAGCGGTGTCACCTATCCCAGCCTGTTTCAGATACTGCTCTGCCTTCTGGGCTATGTATCTGGAGTCCCTACCGTACCTCTCTCCTGTGACAGGGTCGTATATATCACATATCATCACGAGGGTCTTTGGCTCTATAAAGGGGTCTATGAAGGCTGTGTTGGGGTCGGGCTTTGCGAGCATGTCCGATTCGTTTATCGTTTGCCATCCCCTTATGGAAGATCCGTCAAAGCCGATTCCCTCCTCAAAGGTGTCCGCCGATATTTCTTCTGCGGGGATCGTCATGTGCTGCCACTGACCGAAGGGGTCTGAGAACCTGAGATCCACGTACTGAACCCCTTCCTGCTCAATCAAGCTCAAAACTTCCTGCGGTGTGTACTTAGGCATGCCTGCACCTCCTTATAGGATTTTAAATCGCTTCTTTTCCTCTCTCGCCCGTCCTTATACGGACGACATCTTCAACGGGAATGACAAATATCTTCCCGTCGCCCACCCTTCCTGTCTGGGCGGTCTTTACTATGGTATCAAGCACCTTGTCCACGTCCTCATCGTTGACAACCACCTCAATCTTAACCTTGGGCAGGAAGTCAATGACGTACTCCGTGCCCCGGTATATTTCGGTGTGTCCCTTCTGCTGACCGAAACCCTTGACCTCGGTCACGGTCATGCCACCGATGCCGATCTCAACGAGGGCATCCTTTACCTCGTCAAGCTTGAAGGGTTTGATGATAGCCTCAATCTTCTTCATCTTCCTTCCTCCTCTGACCCTTAATGTGCAAGTAACGTGCCAAAACCGAGATCACCCTCTGAAAAATAGATTTTATGGTTTCATGAGTTGCCACCGCATGAGAATTTTTAGTAAAAATGTTTACAAAAATGTGAATTTGTAAACACTTCCCGCGCTGATCAAAAGTCCTATAATATAAGATCAAAGACATAAAAGGGGAGGTTAGCCATGTGGTTTGAGATTTCCCTGGGTGTGTTTTTGGTCGCCTTTGTAACAGCTTCCTACCTTCACAGGAAGGTTGAACAGGTAAGGGAACGGTCTGAAGAAGAAAACGTAATAGTTACCTACTCCAAGTCCATACCCGGATGTGAGGTTCGCAGGATCTTTGGTTATGTGGAGAGTGTGGTAACTGTTCCAAACGACGGGGAAGAGATATACACCTCCATGGGAGAGCAGTCCGCAATAGAGAAGCTCATGGATAAAGCGAGGAGCAGAGGGGCAAACGCTATACTTGAACTTACGGTGGAGAGTGAGGAGCACGCTGT
>WGFS01000211.1 GCA_015492115.1 Aquificaceae bacterium | reverse complement strand
TATGTGGCAGGTACGAGGGAGTTGACGAGAGGGTAAAGAGCATAGTGGACGAGGAGGTCTCCCTCGGGGATCTCATACTGAGCGGGGGTGAGCTGGTAGCCCTTGTGCTCATAGACGCTGTTGCGAGACTGATACCGGGCGTACTCAACGAACCCCAGAGCATAGAGGAGGACTCCTATCAGGGAAGGTGGCTGGGCTACCCTGTTTACACGAGACCGAGGGAGTTCAGAGGGATGAAGGTTCCGGAGGTTCTCCTCTCGGGGAATCACAGGCTCATAGAGCTCTGGAAGCTCTGGCACAGGATAGAGAACACGCTCAAAAAGAGACCGGATTTAGTCCCTGAGGACCTCACTCCCGTAGAGAGGGAGATAATTGAAAGTATAAGAAAGGGTGTGAGCTTTGAGGAGTGGCTTGGCTCTAAAAGTCTTTCATGAACTTCCTCAGCTTCTCTATCGCCTCTCCCTTTATCTGAGATACCCTTGATATGGAACAGTTGAGTATCTGGGAGATCTCCTTTAGGGGTAGCTCCTCGTAGAATATCAGCTGTATAACGAGCTTCTCCCTCTCGTCCAGCTTCTCTATAGCCTCCTTCAGCTTTTCCACGAGGTCCTTCTTGACTATCTCGTCCTCAACGTCCACCTTCTTGGAGCCTATGACCTCCTCGTAGCTCCTCCTCTCCTCGGTAAATATGTCCTCAAGGTTAAGGATGTAAGAGAAAGATATCCTGCTGAGGTCGTGCTGGAGCGTCCCCAGATCCTCCCCGAGATGCTCGGCTATCTCCTCATCGGTGGGCTCCCTTCCGAGCTTCTCCGTAAGCTCCTTCAGAGCTTCCCTTATCTTCCTCTCCTTCTCCCTTATCCTCCTGCTACCGAAGTCAAGGCTCCTCAGATAGTCGTATATGGCACCCCTTATCCTTATCTTCAGGTAGCTCTCGGGGTTCTTCTGGGTGTCAAGCTTCTCAAGAGCCTTCATGAGACCGATTATCCCGTGACCTATCAGATCTCTGACGTCTATGGTTGGGGGTATGTGCCTCTTTATGGTGAAGGCTATACTCTTAACGAGTGGGAGATACTTAAGTACGAGCTCCTCACGCTCCTTCTCTTCAAAGGTGTATGGGTTTTTCATTTTCCAAGCAACCTTGACATAACGCTCTCCCAGAAGCCTCTCCTCCTGGGAGTTAGACCTACATCCATATTGGAGAGAATATTATACACGTCGTCCATGAAACCGCTCTCAAAGGGGTTCTGCTCTATTATCTTCCTGATTAGGGTCTTCCTGTACCTTATGTTCCCAACGTGGTTCAGCTTTGCGGTGGTGTACCTCTCCGTAAGGAGCCTTATGCTCTCATATACCTTCTTCCCCTCCTTATCACTCTCCACCTTGTTTACCACGAGGTAGAAGTCCTCCCTCTCGTTCTCCTTGTTTATTATCTTTATGAGGGCGTAGGCGTCGGCAACAGCAGTCGGCTCAGGTGTGGTTATAACGAGGGGGAAGTCAGCCGAAGATACCACAGCTATGGTGTCGTCATGTATCCCCGGTGGGGTGTCAAATATAACGTAGTCGTAGTTGTCCTCGGCGAGCTCCTGGAGTCTCCTCACAAGGTTTATAACGTGCTCCCTGGGAAGTTTGGCAAGCTCGTATATGCCGTTCCCGCTTGAGACGAAGGAGAAGTTCTCCTTCACCTTCACAACTATCTCGTCAAAGGTAGCGTCCCCGAAGAAGAAGTGGGCGAGGTTCTTCTGGGGGGTTATGCCGAGCATGAGGTGTATGTTGCTGAGACCGAAGTCCGCATCTATTATTAGAACCTTCTTTCCGTTGTCAGACAGGCTCTTACCTATGCTGAGGGATAGGATGGTCTTCCCCACACCGCCCTTACCGCTCGCTATGGCGATGTACCTGGTGCCGGTTTCGGCACCCTCCCTATGCCTCAGGTGAGTTGCCTGCTGATTCAAGCTCATGCTTCTCCTCTAACATTAATTTGGTCAGGTATTCGTAGTTAGCTATGACGATATCGTCGGGGACTGTCTGTCCCGTGGTGAAGCACAGGATCGGTAGCTTTGTCCTGTAGGCGACGTTTATAACGTTTCCAGGATAGGAGGTTTCGTCCAGCTTGGAGAATATGAGCCCCTTTATGGGGAACATGCCGAACTGCATTATCACCTCGTACATGACCAGTTCGGAGAGATTGGCGCTGAGAGTGAGGTATATCTGGGTCTCCGCACTTTCAAGGAAGAGCTTGAGCTCGTTCAGCCTCAACCTGTCATGCTGGCTCCTTCCCGCTGTGTCAACGAGGATGAGGTCTCTGTTTCCCATCTCGTCAAGAGCCTTGATGAACTCCTCCGGAGTGTCCGCAACCCTGAAGGGAAGCTCCATTATGTTTATGAATGCTCTGAGCTGTTCAACCGCCCCTACCCTGTAGCTGTCTAGGGTAATGACGCCGGGACGCTTGCCAGCCCTCTTGAAGAGGTAGGATAGCTTTGCTATGGTCGTTGTCTTACCCACGCCAGTGGGTCCTATGAGAACCATTATCCTCGGTGTGTTCTGGAAAACCTTCTCCCCCTCAACCACTATGTTCCTCTTGAAGCTCTCCATGAGCGAGGGGTAGAGGTCCTCCTTGAAGTCAAGCTTCCCGAGCTCTATATCGTAGCCACAGGCTTCCTCCACGAGCCTCCTCGCAACGTCCTTCCTGACACCCCTGTATATCATCCGGGACAGGACACGCTGTGCCCTCATGGAGAGCCCTTCGCTCACGTTACCTCTGGAGGTCTCCCTCTCCTCGTCCTGGGTCTGAACGGTCTTTATAACCTCACTCAGGGTGCTCTTGAGCTTCTCAAGTTCTTCGTAAACCTTTATCTTCTCCTCAAACTCCCTCTGAAACTCCCCGCCCTCGCTGTCGGGTATCCCAACGGTGACCTCAAGGAGGGTCGTCTTGAAGAAGGGAAACAAGCTCCACCTCTTCCTCTTGACTATCCTTGAAGAGAGGACTACAGCGTTATCTCCGTAGGTTCTTTTTAACTCCTCCACAGCCTCCTGCAAAGAGTTCACTATTATCTTCTCAGTCTTCATCTATAAGTCCTAATATCTTCATGTTAACCTGCTTTTCAAGTTCATTATA